>JAWOCV010000268.1:0-9132 GCA_046483585.1 Marinilabilia sp. | reverse complement strand
ATTATCACTAATGACTTCCTCACGGTCGTATCCAGTCAGTTGACAAAAAACGGGATTAACGTATTCGATGTTACCCTCAGGATCGGTGATCACAATAGAAACCGGGCTCTGTTCAACGGCTCTTGATAGTTTACGAACCTCCTCTTCAATTTTTTCATAAGGGCTCATATCAATATCAATGCAATAAAGCTGTTTATTCCCGGGAGGATATTCAATAACAGCATAATGAGTTAAAACGGGACATAAATGACCGTCTTTGTGTTTCAAATAAAGAAAATCAGGCGTCTTTCCTTTTCCCGTCCTGATCATCTCATCTATTAGAGCAGTCACTTCAAGATGCATCTCTCCGGGGATGATCAGATCCAGAATGTCCTTCCCCATCACCTCACCGGCCGAATATCCATATAGTATTTCACTGGACCGGTTCCAAAAGGTTACTTTGCGATCGATATCGTACCCCTGAACGGCAACCCCCGGCATATTATCAAAAAGCATTGACAACTGCCTTTCTGTGCGGAAAGATCTTTTCTTAGCGGTATCATATTCCAGTTGATTAAACCACGTAACAACCATATTATCCCCGATCCGGTAACTCTCGACCTGCATGAAGCAATCAGCGGAAGGAAAATAGACTTCGGTGCGGGGTTCCTTTTTTTGTTCCCATAATAAAGCGCGGAAAGAAAACCAGTCAAATTTTTCGTCGGCATGCCCGGGTATCAGATTCAAGTAAGATGCTTCCTTTCCGGATCTTCCAAAAAATCGGTCATAAGCTTGGTTAGAGATTTCATATTCAAATGTGACAGGTGTCCCGTCTTCTCCAATAATGGCTCTGTGGCAGATGGATGGATGGGGGGATTGATCAAAAATTCTTTTGCAAATATCATCCATACTGGTCCCTTCCCTTTTTCATATTCCTTTTCTTTTTTCTTTGCCTTCCGGGTGTTCTTTATTTCTAACGAGTCTAAACCTTGATAAGTTACGAGGTAATAGAAAAGAAAACCGACTAAAATTGTTCAATCAATTCTTTTTAAAATCATTAAAACCATCCGGAGAAATCTCGTCCCGTCTCTATTTTAATTGAATCTAAGTTCTTTACTTTGTAAATTGCAATGAAAAATTTGAAAGGAAATGCCGCAAAAGATCAACTATGAAACACAAAATTCCGAATGCACACTCAATAAAATCGATGAACTTGTGTTTCACTACGGCAGCACATCCCACTTCCCAAAAGGTTATATTATTTTTTCTCAAGGCAATCCTGTACGAAAATTCTACTGGCTACGCCAAGGCCTGGTGAAACTCCATAAGTTTGAAGGCACACAAGGCAATTCCATCCTGAAAATAAATGGAGACCAAAGTTTTCCGGGACTCCCGGATGCCTGGTCGGGCGATCAACATCATTTCAGTGCCACGACCCTTACACAGGTGGAAATTACCGAAATTGACACCCAGGTTTTCCGGTCTCTTTTGCAGGAACAACCCGATGTCGCCCAAAAGATCATATCATTGCTGGCCGGTGAAGCTTTGTATTATTATGAGCGTCTGAACACAAGACATCATAAACAACTTCCGGGGCGGGTAGCCGATACCCTGCTCTTTTTTTATGACTTTTTCGGACAAGAGCCCCTGTTTGCTTTTCCACTTAGCCGGACAGAATTGGCACAATTCACCGGCACTACCCGCGAAAGTCTTATACGAACACTCGCTGAATTCAAAAACGACAAGATCATCAATCTCAACGACCGTCAGGTTGAGATTATCAGTCTTGAGATCATTTGTACACTAAGCCGGCTGGGATAATAATTTTTGGCAAAGCAACTATCAGGAAAAAGCAAACCCATCACGGTCCATCCATGCCGGGAATTTTTCACGGAAAGATTGCAGTGATGCCCGATCAATCCGGGCAGTGATAAGATAAGAATAACTCGCGGAGGGCTGGGAGATCACCTCTCCTTTGGGCGAATAAACAACCGACCCACCATTGTAATTGACCCGCGGATCGCTGCCGGTACGGTTAACCCCTACCACATAACTCTGGTTTTCAATGGCACGGGCTTTCAGGAGAGCATCCCATGCATCCCGGCGCACGGCAGGCCAGTTGGCAACAAAGATCAACACATCATAATCTTCCTGGTTGCGGCTCCATACAGGGAAGCGAAGATCGTAACACACCATGGGGCATATCCGCCATTCGTTATAAGAAAAGACCTTTCTTTCCTCTCCCGGAAGATAATGGTCCTGTTCTTCCCCCATCCTGAAAAGATGGCGTTTATCGTAATGTGCTATTGCCCCCTCCGGGGTGGTAAAATAAAAACGATTGTAATACCCGTTTTCATTCACAGCCACGGAGCTGCCGGCCAAAGCACTTCCGGTTGTTCGGGCCATGGTCTTCATCCACAACGGAATGCTATTCAACTCTTCCCGGGAAAACTGTTCAGGCGCCATGGTGAAACCTGTTGAAAACATCTCGGGGAGAACGATCAGGTCAAACTGTCGGGAAAGCGGGGTGAGAAGGGTTTCAAAACAGGAAAGATTCCCATGAATGTCTTCCCATTGAAGTTCTGTTTGTATGAGTGCAATGTCCATAATTATCAAATTGATCAGTCCTTTTTACTCTCACCAAAGGCTTCATAACCAAGGTTCTCAACAATCTCTCTCATTTCAGCTCCTTCCATCCCGTGATGATTAACCAAAAAAGCAAAAGCCAGGGGAGCTTCACCGGGACGAAGAACATATCCGGCATATCCGGCAACATCTCCCATATAACCGCTTTTTCCGAAAACCCTTCCTTTGAGTCCCTTTTCTTTCCACATGTTTTTCAGAGTGCCCGATCCCCCGCTTTGGGCAAGTGAACGTTTAAAAGCCCCAAAATGCGGACTTTCCTGATACATGTAATGGAGCATATCCACTAAAAAACCTGCAGATAACGTATTCATAGGGGCAAGTCCACTGCCGTCACGGATATTAATGTAATGATCCCCGATTTGCTTTTCCCAGTGATCGCGGATGGATCTAAGCCCTTTATCCCAGTCTGTAGAAAGGGTATCTGAACCCGCACGGCCCAAAGCCACGAGGATATGATCGGCCGCGAGATTTATGCTGTGACGGTTGATTTCACGTATGATCTTTTCAAGCGGGGGTGAAACAATTTCCCCAAGGAGACGCGCATTCTTTTTCCATGATTGATGATCGGTTTTAGAAACAGTAACCCCTTCCATTTCAGGGAAAAGATCACTCACTTCTCCGGCCAGCATTAAGCCGGGTTCGGGAATTGCTCCCTTGATGATAAAAGAAGATCGACCGGCAGGGATCGATCCCCTGACCTCATAAGACGGCATCCCCGGTACACCATAAATGTAGGCACTGTCTTTTTTATGCGTGGCTGCCCTGACCCGGCAATCAAACGAAACACCGGGGATATGAGGTTCTGTGGATGCCACATGGCAAATCTCCCCGGGAGTTGACGGTGAGGTGAGCTCCAGCTTGAAAGTGTTGTCCTTCCAGCTCAGAGCCGCCGGCGGAGCGCCGTAATAATTTCCCATATCTTCCCACAGGCGCCTGGAAGGATAGCGTGAACCCCGCAAATAATGCTCATCTACGAGGATGGCACCGTCTATGTATTCAATTCCTTCCTTTTCGAGAAAGGTCTCTATTTGTGAAAGCACTTTCCCCGGACCATTTTCATCAAAATAACGCGAACCAAGCGTCGGGTCCCCACCACCTTCCAGGATGAGATCGCCTTTCAGGATGCGATTCTCCACAGGACCTGTGGCCCAAAAACGTGTAGAGAAAGTATGATCCGGTTCAAGACGTTCAAGGGCAGTGGCGGTGGTCACCAGCTTCATCAAGCTGGCCGACGTCAGTGTTCTCGCCGGGGATATTTCAAACACATGATCTCCGGATGTCATATTTACGATCAGGGCCGATACCGAAGCATGTGAAGGGATTTCCGAAACCCCGTTGTCCTGACCTTCGGCATGCCGGCAAAGCATAAGCATTCCTGCCAGCAAGAGGACAAAGGATCTATTCTTCAACACCATATTGTTCATCCAGTTTTTTCTTATCCTGAAGACGCCGGGCCAGGTGCAAATAAAACTCTCTGGCAGTCTCTCTTTCCGGTTCCGAAACAACAAGTCCGCTCAGATCTTCATATTCCTCCATTGCGCGATAGCCCCAGGCAGCAGCTTCGCGGAATTCTCCCAATACTTCCTGCGCCAACGCAAGATTAAAAGCTGCCCGGGCCTTTTGCTTACCATCGGCCTCTTCATACACCTGATACCAGATACGGGCGGCCTGTTCCCATTCGCCGCGCCCGACCAGTCCCGAAGCGCGCACAAACAAAGGGTGACCTTGTTTATAGAATATCCGTTCTTCTTTGGTCCAGGTGGGCGCCACATAAGCGGCATATTCTTCACCGGCATGCACCGAAGCATCTTTAAGGGCTTCCCTGATAGAAGGCAGGCCGGATATAGCTTTATTTACATTCCTTTCAGAATAATCCCAGAAGATGGTGTCTTCCAGAAGGTGAACATCCAGTAACTCACCTGACAAATAATCATAGAATTTCCAGTAAGTATTGCTCCGGGAATCCAGTGTAGCATAATAATGATCCGGCACATCCTCTATACGAAGTGTTGTTCCATAATCGAAATGATCTAACGAGATAACCCCTTGTGCATTGTAATGACGACAAAGTGAGTCGATCTCAAACGCGGTCAATGGGTCCATTGGTTCCCCGTCCTCCCCGGTATTAAAAGGTCTTTCAGCCACATGGACCGAATCAAAAAACTGCCGTTCTTCCAGGGCTTCACCCATAGCGTGGACGGCTTGTTCACCAAAATCATCCACCCATATCGTATCAATGGTAAAATCCCGGTCGGGAAGTTTCACCTTATGAACGGCACTGTCGGAAACCCTGAAAGGAGGGGCATTATCCACCAAAACAACAGAAGCGATCTCAACCGGGATCTTAATCCCGGCGGGCTTCAAAACATCCAGTTCCACGGGTGCATAAGAGATACAACCCGTAAGTAAAAGAGGAACCCAGAGAAGGGTCCATTTTTTGATTCGGTCCATGATCATAATCTTTACAGGGCTTTTTCGAGGATGGCCACCACATCACCGGCATCCAGTCGCTTAAAGCCACCAATTTTCCCAAATATACAGGCTTTTTTACCCATTTCATCAAAATGATCACCCGGAATTTCCGCTTCGGTAAGCGTGGCCGGCATGCCGAGAGATGTAAAGAATTCTCTTACGGCAGCAATGCCTTTTCGGGCAGCTTCCATATCGTCGGATTCATCTATTCCCCAGACATTTCTGGCCATCCGCGCAAATTTCGGAGCTTTGCTTTGATCCAGAACATATTCCATCCAAACGGGATGCAGGATGGCCAGCCCCGCACCATGTGTTAGATCATAGATGGCACTCACCTCATGTTCAATGCCATGTGTGGCCCAGTCTCCCATGATCTTACCGGTGAGGGTAAGCCCGTTAAGAGCCAAACTGCCGGCCCACAAAAGGTTGGCACGGGCCTCATAATTCTCAGGCTCTTCAATGGCCACAGGTCCATATTTGATACAAGTCTTCAGGATGGACTCGGCAATGGCATCCTGCACGTAAGTCCCTTCTCCCGGAGCAAAATAATTCTCGAAAATATGGCTCATAATGTCAACCGTGCCGGCTGCTGTATGGTAACGATTGACGGTAAATGTATAAGTGGGATCAAGCACCGAAAAACGCGGCCGAACCAGATCACTGCCCATACCCCGCTTCTCTTCAGTCTCTTCATTAGTGATCACAGCATTCCCATTCATTTCGGAACCGGTAGCGGCCAGGGTCAGCACCGTGCCAATAGGCAACGGATCTTTCACGGCCGCCTTCTGCATAAAAAAGTCCCATGGATCACCTTCATACGGAACACCTGCGGCTATGGCTTTAGCTGCATCGATGGCACTTCCGCCACCCACCGGCAAAATAAAATCGAGGTTATGCTCCCTGCAAAGACGCACACCCTCGTGTACGGAAGAAAGACGCGGATTGGGCTGAACACCGCCAAGTTCTACAAACTCAATACGTTTGTCACGCAGTTGACTGACAACCTGATCGTAAATCCCGTTTTTCCTGATGGAGCCACCACCATATACCATAAGGACCTTTGACCCTTGGGTTTTAATCTCACCGGCCATCTCGTTGACTTTGTTCTTTCCGAACAATATTTTGGTTGGAGCGTGAAAGTTAAAGTTCTTCATAAGGTTCTTCTGTTTTTGGTTTGCAATTTCACCAATCCGATGATTTTTGACTTTTTCCGAATTCATCCGGTGATTAACTCCTGTGACTCTCAGATCACCGGATGACTTATTATTTCTTAAACAACGAAAGGTGCCCTCGTGTTGAAAAGCACCTCTCTTCTTTAAATACTTAACGGCGGGAAGCGAAGCAGCGCTTTTCCGGGAAAACCCTGAAAGTTCCTGTCCCGGCAGTAACTAAAAAAATCATCCCGCCCACTCCCCGAACGGCTCTGCCCTTTGTATAAAAAGGATGTTATGCCCGGGTCAGGTATTCATGCCACCGCAAACGTTGATGACTTGTCCTGATACATAGGATGAAAGATCCGATCCAAGAAAGACACAGGTATTGGCCACATCCTCAGGTGTCCCGCCACGACGGAGAGGGATCTGGCTTTCCCATTCCTTCTTTTTATCTTCAGGGAGTACCCCTGTCATTTCTGTAATAATGAAACCGGGAGCTATGGCATTGACCCGAATGCCACGGGATCCAAGTTCCTTGGCTACGGATTTTGTAAAACCAATCAGGCCGGCTTTGGAAGCACTGTAATTGGACTGTCCGGCATTCCCGCTGACACCAACAACGGAACTCATATTGATGATGGCGCCCGACCGTTGTTTCAGCATCGTTTTTTGTATGGCCTTGGTAAAATTAAAGGCAGATTTCAGGTTGACGGTAATAACGGCATCCCATTGCTCTTCAGTCATGCGCATGAGCAATGTGTCCTTGGTGATCCCGGCATTATTGATAAGAATATCAACTTTCCCGAATTCTTTCACAATTTCATCGACCACTTGTTGCGTCTCTTCAAACTTGGCAGCATTGGATGCATAAGCCTTAACCCTGACCCCCAACTCAGCAATCTCTTTTTCGGTTGCTTTGGCTGCATCGTTATATTCCAGATCAGTAAAGGCGATGTTACAACCCTCTGCTGCATAACGAAGGGCAATGGCTTTTCCTATTCCCCGGGCAGCACCGGTCACAATTGCAGTTTTTCCTTCAAGTAACTTCATTTTATCTCTGATTTTTGTATCGGTTTGCACAAATTTTTCGGGACGTAAAGATGTCAAAAGTTTTGCAAAAAATAAGGCTCTTCCCGCTATTTTTGCCTGTTGGTCATTCTGCCGGGCCATTCTTCCTGTCATTTTTCGAACTGGCTGCTTTCTCCTACGAAGCAGCTTTTGAAAAAGAAGGATTACTGATATAAAACCTTTTCCAGCGCCAGCAAAGCTTCTGCAGCGCCGGCCACCAGATGCACGTCGGTAATGGAGCCGGTAAACCGGGAGGGCTTGGGATTGATCTCAATAATTGAAGCCCCGTTCCGTTTTGCTTCCCAGGGAATCATGGCTGCCGGCATCACCTCACCCAGGCTGCCGATGATCAAACAAACATCTGCCTGTTGAGCGGCTTCCAAACTACCGGCATAAGCATCTACCGGAATGGCCTCCCCGAAAAAGATAAAAGCGGGCTTCACCAAACCGCCACACCGGGAACATCTAACCGGCAGTGTTTCAAAATCAACCTCCGAAGCGGGAAACCGGTGATCGCAGGCCGTACACTCCATGGTCTGCGAATTACCGTGAAACTCATAAACCCGGGTACTGCCGCCCTCCTGGTGCAAATTGTCGATATTCTGAGTGATGACGCATTTCAACAAGCCTTTTTGCTCCATGCGGCCAAGAACTTTATGACCGTCATTGGGCTTTGCTTTGCCAAAATAATCATAAAATATTTCCCGGATGACTTTCCATGATTCCACGGGATTCGCGAAAAAAAAATCCATATCAAGTACCTCGGGGTCATACTTGTTCCATATCCCGTTCTCACCCCGGAAAGGGGGAATCCCGCTTTCGACAGATATTCCGGCCCCGGTAAAAGCTATGACATAATTTGAATGTTTTAAAATTTGTGCGGCTTTTTCCAGCTGGGCTTCACGCATAGACTACTGTTTTAAGGCTTTGATCATGGTCTCACCTATTTCTGCCGGAGATTCCACAACATGTATGCCACACTCCCGCATCACTTTCATTTTGGCAGCGGCCGTATCTTCAGTGCCTCCAACAATGGCACCGGCATGCCCCATTCTCCGGCCTTTGGGGGCGGTTTGACCGGCAATGAATCCGACCACCGGCTTGGTGGCATGGTCTTTAATCCACCGGGCCGCTTCATTCTCCATGTTTCCGCCTATTTCGCCAATTATGACAATACCGCTGGTATCACGGTCGTCCATCAGTAGTTTAACGGCTTCAAGAGTGGAGGTCCCGATCACAGGGTCTCCCCCGATTCCGATGCAGGTGCTCTGCCCCAGCCCCAGTTTGGTCAACTGGTCAACCGCCTCATAAGTGAGTGTCCCCGAACGGCTGATCACCCCGATGCTGCCTTCCTTATGTATGAAACCCGGCATAATGCCAGCTTTGGCTTTTCCCGGGGAAATAATACCCGGACAATTGGGGCCGATCAACCGGCAATCACGTGAAGTCAGATAATTTTTCACTTTGACCATGTCGGCGGTTGGAATGCCTTCACTTATAGCCACGACAAGGCCGATACCGGCTTCAGCAGCTTCCATAATGGCATCAGCAGCTACCTGGGGCGGAACAAAAATAACAGAAGTATCCGCACCGGTGGCTTCTACAGCACCGGAAACAGTATTGAACACCGGAAGTCCCAAGTGCGTGGTGCCACCTTTTCCAGGTGTGACGCCTCCCACAACCCGGGTTCCGTATTCAATCATCTGGCCGGCATGAAACGTGCCTTCTCGTCCTGTAAATCCCTGAACGATCACTTTGGAATCTTTATTTAATAAAACGCTCATATATTAGATAATAAAAGATTAAATATCTC
>JAWOCV010000131.1:0-15036 GCA_046483585.1 Marinilabilia sp. | reverse complement strand
CTTTTATCGAGGGATGTTTCAGTCCGACATGTCCCTGCATACCTATTCCGTCAATTTTCACTCCCTGGTTTTGCAAATTCTTGACCATTTTCATGACACCTTGCCGTTTTCCTTCACCAGCCATGGAGTAGTCGTTATAATATAGTTCGGCATCCGGGTCAGCTTCACGGGCAAATTGAAATGCCAGTTTGATGTATTCTTTTCCGATGATTTCATAAAACTTGCTTTTGCGGTAAGAACCATCATCAAGAATGGCTTCATTCACGACGTCCCATCCGTCTATCTTTCCTTTGTAGCGGCCGACAACCGTTTTGATATGATCTTCCATTCTTTGGATCAGTACTTCTCTCGAAACCTCATCTCCCTTGCTGTCTTTGAAAAACCAGTCCGGGGCCTGGGAATGCCATATAAGTGTGTGTCCGGTAATGGACATATCATTCTTTTCACCGAAATTCACAAACTGGTCCGACATGGAAAAATTAAATTCCCCTTCCTCGGGCTGGATATTACTGCTTTTCATGCAATTTTCTGCAACAATGGCATTGAAGTGTTCTCCGACAATTTCCATGGTTTCAGGATTCTGCCCTGTAATTTGGGGGACATTTAATGCGGTGCCAATAAGAAATTTTCCGGCAAAAGCTTCTTTTAAGAATGAGGTGTTTTGGCTTTTTGTTTCTTCTTTGGTCGTCCAGGAAGAAAGAAAGCCAAGCAATAGTAAGTTTATTAAGATTAATCTGATCGCTTTCATGTTGTTGAGATTTATTGATTTAAATGACGATGACAGTTATGACCTGAATATGGTTGAACAAAGTTTCCTGCAAACTGTGTGGTTTGGATAGAGTTGAAGTTCCCTGGATAATGGCAGGTTGATTGAGTGTTTTGTTATTGTTCAAAAATAGAGAGATTCATTGTCATACAATTCAGTTTTCAGGTATTTACATTATAATTCTGGATATTAATGGGATGAAATTAGATTTTCATAAAAAACAGGTTGTATATCAGAAAATTAATGCTCTGCATCCCCCAAATTGCTTCCTTATGCTGGATTATACTGTGAAATTATCTGTTTTTTGAAACTGAATATCTGAAATTAGAAAAAGATGTGGTTTAATAAACCTAATTTTATACACCCTAAAATATTTTTTAACTTTTCTGCAGAATTGGACCACTAACGTTTATGCGACGAACATTCCTTTTGCTTTTTTGTCTGGCTGTTGTTTATTCGGGATATTCTCAGGCCTACGAAATTACTGATTTGAATACCCTTTCCGATCAGTTTAATTTTGAAAGAAATGAGATGAAAGATATTGATGCCCTTTATGAAAAAATTGAGGGCTCGCCTTTCCTGAATGAGGATTTTGTGCCTGGCGATGTTGTGATTAACGATAGTGTAACAATAGAAGAGATTCCTTTGAGGTATGATATTTACCGGGACCGGATTCAATTTTTGGATAAACGGGACCAGGTTTTGGAAATTGATCTTTCGAAACCCATTACATTTTATTTTGATGATCGTTCATTCGTCATATGCGACTATAAGGAGAAAGCAGAAGAAAAACGTGGTGTTCTGGAATTGTTGGTGGAAGGACGTATTCGGCTTTATAAAAAGTACAACATTGAATTCAAAAAAGCCACCAAAGCCATTGGATTCCGTGATGCCCAGCCCAATATGTTCAATCGGAGAGAAGCCGAGTATTTCATTTCAGTGGACAACGGAATACCAGAAAAAATAAATAAAAAGAAATCCCTTATCCGGAAATTGAAGGACCTTAATCCTGAGGTTGAAGACTATCTGGAAAACCGGAAATTAAGGCTACGAAAGGAAAATGAGCTCGTTCAGCTTATTCAGTTTTGCAATAAAAGATGACAAAAATTAATGGGTATTTCTTAATTTAAATTTTCGCAGAGGTAAAGTTATTCCCTAAACCAATAATAGCCGTGTTCATGAATTTAGCTGTTTTTTACATTGGTGGTTCGGGGGGAGTATTCCGGGTAGGATTTTTTTGTTTTTCTTTAGAATTGATGTTAGATTCAAAAAATTATATTTTTGATCAAAATTTAAGATTAGACAGGTGTTGCGGATGAAAACTATAAAACCTTATATCAAGATACTTTCATTTGTGTTAATTTTCTTGTTTGTTTTTCCCTTTTTTTCCGGTGCTGAGCCCGTTAATAAGCGCTTTTATAACATTAATGAGGTTTATGGGACATCTCTTCGGGGCGCCAATTCCATTTGTAAAGATCAACGGGGATTTATCTGGCTTTCTACAAAAACAGGTGTTTTGCGTTTGTCTGAAGATGATCCTAAAAAATATCTTTTACCTTATGTTACAGCTGATGTGCTTACTGTAGATTTGGTTTACCGGAACGGGCAATTGTTCGCTTATACAAACAATGGTCAGTTTTTTCGATATGATCCGGTCTACGACCGTTTTGATTTCATTTTTGATCTCAGGGAAATCCTGGAGAGTAATTTTCTGGTTGTACATGGTTTAGCTGTCGACGAACAGGAGAATTTTTTTGTTGCTACCTCATTAGGGCTTTATGCGGGGACAGGCAAAAATGAATTTGAATTGATCAGTGATTCTACCGGGGAGGTTTTTAATATCGAATGGTATGATGAAGACCATCTGTTTGTCGGCAAAAGTGAGGGAATCTGGAAAACCAATATTCGCACCAAAGAAAGTGAGGCCCTGTACAAGAGTGATTCTCCCGAGTCGTTTCAACCCTCTTCACTTTTCTATGATGAAAAAGTAAAGAGACTTTGGATTGGGACCAATACAGGGCGGCTTCACCTTTATGATATAAAAGACGGTAAACATCACTATACCGGCCCTAAACAACTGCCCAAACATCCTGTTCTTGCCATTGAAGCTAATACCGATAGTACGGTCATGTTGGGATTCGATGGTCAGGGTTTATGGGAAATGAACAGGAAAGGGTCCGAAGTCCTGAATATCTACAGGGAAGACGTTGACGATCCGACATCCCTTTCCGGGAATGGGGTGTATGATATTTATACCGAAGAAAATAATCGCGTTTGGGTAGCTACATATAGTGGGGGTGTTTCATTTTTTGAGCAATCCAGTCCTATGGTCACTCAAATTAAACACAGGATAAATGACCCTAATTCCTTGATCAATAATACAGTTAATGATGTTCATGAAGACCGGGAGGGGAACATCTGGTTTGCCACCAATAATGGCATCAGTCGGTGGGATACAGACTCTGATCAATGGACCAGTTTTTATGAAAATGAAGACGGACAGGCCAGGGTTTTTCTTTCTGTTTATGAGGACAGCCATGGAAATATTTGGGGTGGAACATGGTCAACCGGGGTATTTGTTCTTGATGGAAAAACAGGTCGTCAGATCCGGCATTTCGGCCAGGATGAGGAACCCGGCTCTTATGCCGGTAATTTTATTTTTGATACAACGGAAGACCGCCAGGGATATATGTGGATTGCAGGTGTGGTGGAGAATATTTTGCGTTATAATACGGAAACGGATGATCTTCAGGATTATGGTTCCCAACCCGTTTATTTGATTGAGGAATACAGTGAGAATAAGATGATTCTGGGATGCTCTTACGGGCTGATTTTGTTGGATAAAAACAGTGGGGCTGTAGATATTTTGATGGACGGATATGTTATTCATGATATTCTGATACAGGATGATGACATCTGGTGTGGCACAAGTGGGGGCGGACTCATCAAATATAATATGAATGATGAAAATCTACAGGAATATACCATTGAAAACGGTTTACCTTCCAATTTTGTGAATAGTGTTTCTTATGCCAACGGCTATTTCTGGTTGGGAACAGAAAATGGATTATGTCGTTTTTATCCTGAAAAAGAAGAGGTTTTGACCTATTCATCTATTATCCCTCTGGCCAATGCATCGTTTAACCAGGATGCTGATAGCAGGCTGGCCAATGGCAAACTGCTCTTCGGCACAAACAATGGTGCGATCATGTTTGATCCCGCTTTATTGCAGGCCCATGAATCAGATGGGGCTATTTTTATTCAGGACATTATTATATCCGGGAAAACCATTAGAGATACCACAATCTTTGAATTAACGCAACCTGTGGACAGTCTTGAAGAGATAGCCCTTAAATACAATCAGAATACGATCACTTTTGACTTGTTGCCTTTGGGGAATTCGGCATCCGAGTCGAAATTTTCATGGAAAATTGAAGGCATTGAAGACTCGTGGAGTATTCCCTCTTCCAACCGGCTACTTTCTATAGCCAATCTGCCCAGTGGTGATTTTGATTTGAAAATCAGATTGTACAACAATTCATTGTCACAAGTTATTGACGAACGAACCATCGGTATTCAGATTACACCTCCTTTTTGGGGCACTTGGTGGTTTTATCTTGTTGCGGTTCTGTTTGTTGTCGGAATCATTTATTTCTTCCTCAGGTATCATATTAATTTAATTCAGCAATTGCATTCAGAGGAAAAGATCCGGTTTTTTGCGGATACGGCCCATGAAATTCGTACATCTTTGACCCTGATAAGCGGACCGGTTGATGAACTTGATAAAGAGTCGAATCTTTCGGAGAAGGGAAGATATTATCTGAACCTGGCCAGAGAACAAATTAACAGCTTGTCAAAGGTTGCCACACAACTTCTGGATTTTCAGAAATTTGACAAGGGTAAAGAGCAATTGAATCTCCGGATGGTAAATTTGGTCCGGTTGGTGGATCAGAGAAAGTTGATGTTTGATGCTTATGCCCGCAAGAAAAACATTCAGCTATTGTTCCGAAGTGAAGTCGATGAATGCACTTCTGCTGTGGATGTGGGTATGATGGAAAAGGCCATCGACAATTTGATTTCTAATGCTGTAAAGTATTCTCATGAAGGGGGCAAGGTTTTTATTGAATTGGAATGCAATTCAGAAAGCTGGAAACTGAAAGTAATAGATGAGGGAATTGGCATAAGCCGGAAAGGACAGAAACAGTTATTTAAAGAATTTTATCGGAGCAAGAATGCTGTAAATTCCGAAATTATTGGTTCGGGCATCGGACTTTTGATGGTGAAAAATTATGTGGAAAAACACGGTGGATCGATAACCTGTGAGAGTCAGGAGCAGGTAGGCTCCACCTTTACTATTACAATACCCCGCCAGGAAAATTCTTTAGAACACCTTGAGATTAAAAATATTGATGAAGAATCAGAAGCAAGTTCCGGTAAAACGGAGATTCCGGAAAACCTGAACAAGAAAAAGGAGGATGGCTGGAATATTCTGATTGTAGAAGACAATGAGAAACTGAAAGACTTCCTGAGTGTTTCTTTGAGTGATGACTTTAACGTGTATACCACACCTAATGGGAAAGAAGCATGGGAGTTTATCAGGAAGAAACTGCCTGATCTTGTGGTCTCCGATATAATGATGCCCGAAATGGATGGATTTGAATTGTGCCGGCTGATAAAATCAACTTATGAAACATCTCATATTCCAATCATCCTGTTAACTGCACTGTCCGAAAAAGCCCAACAATTACAGGGATTGGGACTTGGAGCTGATGCTTATTTAACGAAACCATTTGACGCGCAACTGCTTATTGGCCGCATAAAATCGATCATAGCAAACAGGCGAACTGTTCGTGAAAAAGCTCTGAAACTTATTGATCACAAGGTGGATACCTCTTTAATGGGAAATGAGCATAACGATAAGTTTGTGAAGAAGGCATTGGAAGTTGTAAAATCAAATATGGCCAATTCTAAATATGGCAAGGAAGAGTTTGCTTTAGAAATGAATGTAAGTACATCCCTGCTGTATAAAAAAATGAAATCTCTGACAGATCAATCTCCAACCGATTTTATCAAATCGGTGCGTCTCAGTTATGCCCTGGAGTTGTTGAAATCAGGTGAATTTACAGTAACCGAAGTAAGTGAAAAATCCGGTTTTTCAACAGTAGGATATTTCAGCACGGTTTTTAAGAAATTTTATGGAAAATCCCCAACTGAAATTTCCGGATAGTAAATGAATGGTTTTTTAGAGAATGAAACGAGCATGACAAAGATTGTCACAACTTGTCCCGACCATTCGGGAAAAGAACATGTATAAAACCTAATCATGCGAGCCTGCCTGGCGGGTTATAAAAAATGAGACTTGCTGTACAAACCCATGTTTGTTTCGTATAGCAAGAATGCAATAAGAAAAACGGCAGACAGGCCTGCCTGGCGGGTTATGAAAAGGAAACATTCTGTCGTTTAGATGTTAAAACATTAATCCAAATGGATGCTTATATATAAAACGGCAGACAGGCCTGCCTGCCGGCCTAATAAATCAAAGATCCTGATTTCTGAGGAAAATTCTTTGAAACACATGGATTCTTTTTCAGAAAACGTCAGGCAGGTTCCATTCGACCAAATTCTTAGATCAATTAGTTTACGGATGAAAAGATCAATTAGCACAGGACTTCGTATCATTTTCTTTTTAACTCTTGGTGTACTCATCCTCTGGTGGCTCTACAAAGATCAGGATCCGGAAGAGTTGACCAACATTCTGAAAAGAGACGTCAGTTACGGATGGATAGTTTTATCTCTGATATTGGGTCTCTTTAGCCACTTCAGCAGAACAATGCGCTGGCGGATGCTTATTGAGCCGGCAGAGAAAAAGGTGGGATTATTCAACACCTTTCTTGCCGTCATGATCGGATACCTTGCCAATCTTGCCATACCCCGGATGGGTGAACTATCGCGCTGCGCTGTTCTGAGCCGCTACGAAAAAGTATCTTTTTCAAGACTCGTCGGAACAGTGGTTACCGAACGTATTCTGGACATAGTTTTGCTGCTGATCTCACTACTCCTCATGATTCTGCTCCAATACAATCTTTTCCTCGATGTAATCAACAATAGAATTGATACATCGCACCTCAATAAAATGATCACCTCCCCGTGGGCCGCGCTGGTTTTGTTGCTAATCATAAGTCTTCCGTTCATCTTCAGGAAGAATCTGGTAAAAAGCCGTGTTTTTTTCAAAATAAGATCACTCTGGGATAAATTCAGGGAAGGCATGTTTTCATACCGCAAAGTCAAAAACAAACCGTTGTTTTTCTTTCACACCTTCCTTATCTTTTTTCTGTACTTTCTGATGATCTACGTTTGCTTTTTTGCGTTCCCTTTTACCCGTGATTTAGGGCCTGCCGCAGGACTCTCAATTTTTGTTCTGGGAAGTTTCGGGATGGTGGCCCCGGTTCAGGGGGGGATCGGTCCCTGGCACTTCATGGTGATCACGGCCCTTTTGTTTTTCGGAATAAAAGGGTCGGAGGCAGCAGCCTTTGCCTTACTGGTACATGGATCCATGAATGCTTTGATCGTGGTCACAGGATTTTTTGCACTGATGGCTCTGCCCCTCATCAATAAAAACAAAGCCACCACTGAATGACATCCCGAAGTATTGCAAAGGGCACTGAAATAAAGCATCAGACAAGCCTTGCTTTAAGAGTGGCAATTTGTCAAAACAATTTTCTATATTTGTTATCATTCGACCGATAAGTGAATGCAGAAATCCGTTTTTTATGGAGAAGAAAAAGATAAGATTAAACATATTAGGACTGTCATACTCTCAGACCCAGTCGGGGGCATATGCCCTGGTACTGGCAGAAGAAGAAGGTGAAAGACGCATCCCCATTATAATCGGGGCTGTAGAAGCTCAGTCAATTGCCATCAAACTCGAAGGACTCGAGCCTCCGCGCCCGCTAACCCACGATCTTTTTCTCAATTTTGCCCGTGCATTCAAGATCGATATTCTTGAGGTGGTCATCTACAAACTGGAGGAAGGCATTTTTTATTCCGAACTCGTCTGCCTCTATAACGATGAGATCGTTCGGATAGACTCACGTACCTCGGACGCTGTTTCACTGGCTCTTCGATTTAACTGTCCCATCTATACGTACGAAGACATTCTGGATAAGGCGGGGATCGTCCTTGACTTTGGGGAACAAGACGAAACCACGAACACAGGCAATCAGTCCTCAAGTGCAGGAAACGAAGCCAAGGAAACCCCCTCACCAGGTGAATCAAGGAGCCATCTGGCCGATAAATCCATGCACGAATTAAACGACCTGCTGGAAGAAGCGGTAGCCAAAGAAAACTATGAAAAAGCATCCGAAATAAGGGATGAGATCAAACGTCGAAAAAAATAACCCGGTTTCATGAAAAAAGCGGCCTTTCGCATCCTCTCCGCCTTATTCCTTCTGCTTATCTTTCCCATTTCCCTTTTCGCTGAAAACGATCCTGTAGCATTATCCGGAGCGGGATTCAGCCTCCAGAGCCTGCTCAGGGGTTTGCTGGGCATGGCTTTTATCATGTTCCTGGCCTGGATTTTCAGCACCAATCGCAAAGCCATTGCATGGCGGGTAGTCTTTACCGGCCTGGCCATCCAGGTTACACTGGCAGTGGCCATTTTATTCATCCCCTTTGTTCAGACCCTCTTCGATGTCATGGGCAAAGTCTTTGTTAAAATACTCAGTTTTTCTGACGAAGGTGCAAAGTTTCTTTTCAAAAGTCTCGAAACAGGGGAAATCGAAGAGCCGTTAATGAATTTTGCCATCACCATCCTTCCCACCATCATTTTTTTCTCGGCGCTTACCAGCATCCTTTTTTATTTCGGCATCATACAAAAGGTGGTTTACTTTCTTGCTCTTGGCATGACCAAACTTTTAAAAATCTCGGGTGCCGAAAGTTTGTCGGTGGCCGGCAATATTTTTCTGGGCCAGACCGAATCACCACTGATGATCAAGGCCTATCTGGAAAAGATGACCCGGTCGGAGATCATGCTGGTGATGTCGGGCGGTATGGCCACCCTGGCCGGTGGTGTCCTGGCCGTTTACATAAAAGTTCTTGGGGGCGGGGATCCTGTTCAGGAACTCATATATGCCAAGCACCTCCTGGCTGCATCCATAATGGCAGCCCCGGGCGTTATCATCATCGCCAAGATGCTGGTTCCCCAGACAGAAAAAATTAGCGATGAAGTCAGTGTACCAAAAGAAAAGATCGGGAAGAATGTACTCGATGCCATATCCAACGGAACCACAGAAGGCATTCGACTGGCAGTAAATGTAGCCGGCATGCTATTGGTTTTTATTGCCCTTATTGCCATGGTCAATTTCGTTTTTGTGAAGATTGGCGACTGGACCACGCTCAATGGAGCCATAGCTTCGGCTACAGGAGGAGATTACCAGGAACTTTCTCTTGAATTCATTCTGGGATATGCTTTTGCCCCTCTTATGTGGGTCCTGGGTGTTGGTATTCAGGATATTGACCTGGTAGGAAGAGTGCTGGGAGAAAAGATCATCATGACCGAATTCATCGGATATGTCAGTCTGGGAGAACTAAAAGAAGCGGGAGCTTTCATGCAGGAAAAATCGATCATCATGGCCACCTATGTCCTTTGCGGATTTGCTAATTTTGCTTCCATCGGTATACAGATCGGAGGAATCGGCTCCCTGGCTCCGGGGAAACGGGTCCTGCTTTCTCAACTTGGCATACGCGCCCTTCTCGCCGGAACATTAGCTTCCCTGCTGTCTGCCACGATCATTGGGATGATCCTGGGATAGAAAGAACATCACTTATCTAATTAAAGCCAAACTCCAAAATTCCCGCGATGCTGCGGGCAATTTCTATGTGTATGGTGGGTCAACAGATCAGGTTAAATCACACCGCCATTCGTTTGTGAAGTCATTGCATGCCATAAATTCTCATTACCAGAATATAAACTCCACCCTCTGCCGCCCACTCGTGACAATTACATATCTCCCGGAAAGAAATCATATACACAAAAACAGCCCCGGACTTTAAATTTTAGCCGGGGCTGCCTTTAATTAATGGGAACTTAAATAACACCCTCAGATTAAAATGCAGAATTTCAGTATTATACAGATCACCTCACATCTTTTATCTACCAAAACATATACCCAACTGAAATTCAATCATATACATTTTTGTTGGTTCTTTGGTTATGTCGCAAAAGAGAGCAACCTTTCTCTCCAGCTTTCAGCTTCTAGCTTCGAGCTTTGAGCTTTCATCTACTACTAACTCTGCGACTGAGCTACTAATATCTAAAATTCTAACAATCTATTGTTATTTGACCTGCTATAAAAGGGCATCAAGCTTGGAGGCCAAGGTGGCTTTTGGCACGGCGCCAACCTGTTTGTCAACAACTTCGCCATTCTTAAAGAACAAAATGGTAGGAATATTCCGGATCCCGTATTTCACAGAAGTATCGGGATTGGAATCCACATCCAACTTGGCCATTACAGCCTTACCTTCATACTCTTCGCCCAGCTCGGCCACAATGGGAGCTACCATACGGCATGGTCCGCACCACTCAGCCCAAAGATCAACCAATACAGGTTTGTCTGATTGCAATACCTTCTCATCAAAATTGGCATCGGTTACTTCAATTGTCATAATTTTCTCGATTTTTATTGTAAACTAATTATCTGAAAAACACCTTAATATGGTCTTGCCCTTTCTTATTCCTGAGACAAATACCGGTAACATATCCGGGACCAAAAACTACTCACAATAACATTTCTGCCGGCTCCTTGTTCAAATATAAAGAATTTTCGCGACACCCCCGTTTTGCAGAAGCCCGGGAATTAAAGTCACTCAATTAAAACAATAGTCCGTTAAACTTTTGTAAGTACTTGTTATTCAATTGTTTAAAATTGAAGCATCTTTGTGTTAAAATACGGATTATCAAAAACATACGATTCATCTTAAATCTTAAATCCAAAAATCTAACGATCTATTGTTAATAAACACTTAAGTCAGGTTAACCTGAAGTTCAGGATGCTCATCAAAAAACTGAAGAACTTCCTTTTGTGAAAGATCCACGCGGGCCGATCGCGAGAGAAGCTGAACCTTGTTATGTTCATTCGCCGGATCGAACACCTGGCATCGCAAAGAAACATTCCCCTTATTTTCGAGCATAATATGAGCCAGTTCATTAACCAGTTCTTCGGTGATCTTGTCTACCGGAATATTCAGCATAAGACTGCTCACATGGTTTTCCAGTACTTCATTCAGGAAAGATATGGAAGTCACCTTTGCCTCCAACTCCTCCGGCCTGTATTTTTTGGGCTGGACCTTTCCTTTGATAAGCAGGAAGATGCTGCCATCATCGGGAATACTGTGAAACTTACTGTAATCGGTATAATCCCGCCCGAAAAAAGCAAAGTCATGCGACCCGGAATAATCTTCGAGGGTGAGAATGGCAAACGGATTCTCCCTCGCCCGGGTCACCCCTCTTCGGATGCCTGTCACCATGCCTCCGACAATAAAAGTCCGTCCGTTTATGGCTGCGAGATCCTGCAAATCACTGAGCTTCATATTGCAATAATGCTTCATCTCAAGCTTGAAACGGTCAAGAGGATGAGACGAAAGATAAATGCCGATCAGCTCTTTTTCCCGGTTCAGTTTCTCAACAGAAGAGAATTCCGGCACCTGGGGAATAGCGGGTTTTTTTACAGTAACACTCATATCGGCTGCCCCAAACAACGACACCTGATTGCTTGCTTTATCGGCCTGATAACGGTTCCCGTATCGCAAAAGCCGTTCTATGAAAGTACCATCTTCACCATCGCTGACAGCAAAGAACTGAGCCCTGTTAATATCCCCCAGATTATCGAATGCCCCTGCAGCAGCAAGAGCCTCAATGTTCTTTTTATTCACCGTCTGGAGCCCCACACGTTCCACAAAATCAAAGATGTCTTTATATGGCCCGTCCTTTTCGCGCTGACGAATGATCTCTTCAACAGCCCCGGCTCCGACACCTTTTATGCCGGCCATACCAAAACGAATGGCTCCCTGCGCATTAACCGTAAACTTACGAAAACTCTCATTCACATCAGGACCAAGCACATCGAGCCCCATACGACGGCTCTCTTCCATGAAAGTGGTGATCTTCGTAATGTCGTTGAGGTTCCGGCTCAGAACCCCGGACATAAACTCGGCCGGATAATTTGCTTTCAGATAACCTGTCTGGTAAGCCACATAAGCATAACAGACCGAATGTGATTTATTAAAGGCGTAACTGGCAAAAGATTCCCAGTCTTTCCATATTTTTTCGATCAGTTGTTCCGGCTCTTTATTAACCTGACGACAACCTTCGACAAATGCTTCATTGCTCTTGCATCCTTCATAAAATTTCACTTTCAACTTGGCCATCAGATCGGCCAGCTTTTTCCCCATAGCCTTACGCAGCGAATCGGACTCTCCCCGGGTAAAACCGGCAAGTGCCCTTGCCAGAAGCATCACCTGCTCCTGAAATACCGTAATTCCGTAAGTGTCGTTCAGATAGGGCTCCATCATCGGATGGTCGTAGTTGATCTCCTGCTTACCGTGTTTCCGGGCAATATAGTCGGGAATGTACTCCATTGGTCCGGGACGGTACAGAGCATTCATGGCCACGAGGTCTTCGAAGCGGTTGGGCTGCAGAGCCCGCAGATGCTTCTTCATCCCCGGCGACTCGAACTGGAAAATGGCCGTCGTATCTCCGCGGCTGAACAAGTCGAAAGTGATCTGATCATCGGGGGGCAGTTTCTCAATATCAATGTCAATATTCTTCGAAAGCTTAATGTTATCGAGGGTCTCTTTTATAATGGACAATGTTTTCAGCCCCAAAAAGTCCATTTTGAGCAACCCTATATCCTCCACGTACCGCCCGTCGTATTGCGTGGACAGCAACTTCTCTTCCTTTGTGGGAATAAGTGGTATGTGCTGTTCAAGCGGATCGCGTCCGATGAGCACACCGCAAGCGTGAACGCCAGTCTGCCGGACCGATCCTTCGAGGGTACAGGCAAAATCCATGGTTTTAAGAACCTTCTCCTCACCGTTGTTCCGGGCTTCCTTTATCCGCTCGGCAAAAATTTTATAGACCTCCAGTTTGGATTCTTCTTTTGCTTTCCCTTCATTCTTTGCGGCTTTCCATTCGTTGTCAATCTTGCGGATCGCCCCGTCAATATTACCGGCTTCCCGCTCACGTTTCAATACTTCCTCATAAGCATTGGCGAGTTTGGTTCCGGGCTTTTCGGGGATCAGCTTGGCCAGCTTATCGGTATCGGGCAGAGGCAGCTTCAGTACCCGCCCCACATCACGAATGGCCAGACGCGCAGCCATTGTCCCGAAAGTACAGATATGAGCCACTTTATCATGCCCGTATTTCTCAGTAACCCAGTCAAGGACCAACTGACGGCCATCATCGTCAAAGTCAATATCCACATCGGGCATAGAGATACGATCGGGATTGAGGAATCGCTCGAACAGAAGATTATGCTTGATGGGGTCGATATTGGTAATGCCCACACAATATGAAACAGCAGACCCCGCAGCAGAACCGCGGCCCGGCCCCACCAAAACCCCCATGTCACGGGCAGCATTGATAAAGTCCTGTACGATCAGAAAGTATCCGGGAAAACCCATGGTTTTTATGGTGTTCAGCTCAAAATCCAGTCTTTCTTTTACTTCCCCGGGGATTGGATCCCCGTAACGCACCTGTGATTTGGCTCCCTCGTAAGCAAGATGTTCCAGATAATCCGATTCCAGCTTTACCCGTATCAGATGTTCGTAATCGCCTCCCAGGGCATCGTACCTTTCACCAAATTCTTTGCGAAGAAGGCTTTCGGGGTACTTTTCCTTATATTCTTCAAATGTCCCGAAATCAGAGGGGATCGGAAAGAAAGGCATGATAGGTGAAGAATCCAGATCGAAAGCCTCCACCTTATCGGCAATCTCAACCGTATTCTGCAAGGCTTCCGGCACATCCGCAAACAGCTCATTCATCTCAGCCGTGGTTTTAAACCACTCCTGTTTGGTGTAACGCATCCGGTCCTCCGAATCAAAATCCTTGCCTGTATTGAGACAAATCAGCAAATCATGGGCTTCGGCATCTCCGGCGTCAGTGAAATGGACATCATTGGCGGCGATCAATTTTACACCAAGTTCCTGTGAAAAAGACTGAAGCGTTTTGTTTACCAAAACCTGGTTTTCATATACATCATGACGAGCCCTGGGATCATCGGAAGGGTGCCGCTGCAATTCGAGGTAAAAATCTTCCCCAAAAACTCTTTTGAACCAGAGAATGGCTTCACGGGCCCCGTCAATATCACCGGCCATGATCTTCTGTGGAATTTCCCCTCCAATACAGGCAGTGGTCACGATAAGTCCTTCGTGATGCTTTTCAAGAAGATGTTTGTCCACCCGCGGCTTATAATAAAAGCCCTCCACATTTGCCACGGAGACCAGTTTAAGCAGGTTCCGGTAGCCCGTCAGGTTTTTGGCCAGTAAAACAAGATGATCGCCACGCCCGTCTACCTTGCTGTCACTACGATCGTGAATGGTCCGGGCCGCCACGTATGTTTCACATCCCAGAATGGGTTTGACCTCATTTTTCCGGCATGTATCAAAGAACTCCTTGATTCCGAACATAGTCCCGTGATCGGTCAGGGCAAGGGCCTTCATACCATCATTTTTGGCCTTGGCCACCAAATCCCCGACGCTGGCAGCACCGTCAAGAATGGAATATTGCGAGTGAACATGTAAGTGTGTAAATGGTATTAATTCCATAAAGTACCCTTGTTACAGATTGAAAATCGAAAAGCCGGCCGGCAGGTTCCTGTTATCAAAAATATCAACTTCCTGGAATTCAACGGCCATAAAAACAACCAGAAGAAAGCTGTTGTTCTGAGCAAGGAGGAAGCCTTGCCGACACAAAATTAGCAAAATGCTAATAGTTGAACACGGATTTTGACAAATGGTTTTTATTATTTTGTGGGTGTGTTTTTACCTGATTAATTAATCAATAGATCGTTAGATTTTTAGACGTTAGTAGCTCAGTTGCAGAGTCGGTAGTAGCTGAAAGCTCGAAGCTCGAAGCTCGAAGCTCAAAGCTGAAAGCCGGAAAAAAAAGAATCAAAATTCCTTATAGTCTCTACGTTTTTTCAGGGCAAGCCTGAAAAAAGGCCACTACGTGGGATTTGATCAACTTAAACAACATGTTGGTTGGTTTTGTGCGT
>JAWOCV010000078.1:0-22895 GCA_046483585.1 Marinilabilia sp. | reverse complement strand
TCCCCCACGAGCTGGGCCACGGTGCTTTCAACCTGCGCCACACCTTCAGCGAAGAAGCCACCCACCTCATAGAGGAAGGCCGCAGTGACAACCTGATGGACTATGGCCGCCCGCCGGGCACGAAGCTGTGGAAATACCAGTGGGATTTGATCCATGATCCGGAAGGGGTGTTGTTTGCTTGGACGGAAGAGAAGGAAGAGGGGGAGAGTCATGACCTCAATTCTAATGAATTGATTGACTGGATAAAGAGAAACAAAGAAAAAGGGCTTGCAAAATTTGACCGAAATAAATTCTATAATTTCAATTATTGGGGGAATAAAGCTATTGAGGCTAAACTTGAAGAAAATACCATCAACGTGTATTCAGAAGTATTTGAGAATGGAGACGTAAACCTAAGAAATTATATAATTGATTTTGTTGTTGATAATAATTATCATACAGGTTTCAACTTATCCTACCAATATACAGGGAATGATGAAGATGCTATAAGGATATGGACTTACTCTTATGATGACTTTTCGCTCATATTAAAAGAGCTTGGGTATACACTTTCAAGTACCTTACAAAATAAAATCATAACTACTTATACAAATTATTTGTCAAAAAGCGGTAATGATTGCAATAAGGTGGACGTAGTATTTGAAACCATACCAGATTTTGTATTGGAAGAAATAGAGTTAGCCGATCGCATAAAATATCTATCAGTTTTGATGGATTGCAAGGTATTCGATGGTGGTTGGATATGGGGGGGGAACCTTGATACTGATGAAAGCTCCGCAATAAAGAATTTATTAAATATGGATGCCAGTAATCATGGAGCCCTTTTTAGAAAAATTTTTGAAAGTAAAACACCAAATGGACATGCATTATACGCAAAACTTATAGAACGATTAAAGCATGATGAGTTGACTGTTTTTGCAGCCGACATGCTTCGATGGATGAACAATTCATCACTCGGTGGAATAGTGCAAGATTCAATTCCTTTAATTTGTTGGAACGATGACAGGCCTTTAATATGGGATGAAAGGGACTTTTCTTTCAATAGCAATGGCAACATGAATATTTCTATTAACACCCAATGGTTAAATGAAGATAATGGAACAATTAAGAATAGTTATACTTCTTATGAAAATATAAACCCTTTACAACCAGTAGCTGTAAGGATAGAAAATTTGAGTTCTACTGAGCCTCATAGTACCAGAGTAATTAATGGTATGAAAGAAGGCGATGAATATGTCATGCCTGCCTTTGTTTTTGCATGGATGATAGAGCACCATGACAAATTGGAAAACGAAGAGCTTGTGAAGGGGGGCATAATGCTTGCAAGCATGTTTGTCAACATCAATAGCTTTGGGGCGGCCGGTACTATGATTGCTCGTTCATTTGCAGTTGGGAATATATTTTTTGATATGGGTGAGGTGTTCTTTGGTAATAATAATTTGCGGGAGCAAATTAGAGATTTAGAAGGCGGTAGTGAATTTATAGACGCTTGGGATAATATCACAAAACACTATTCAAGGGTTACCTTCTCATACTTTACACTTAAGGGTGATACTGAACTTTTTAATACCTTTATACAGGCTTGGGACGAATTAGTAGATAAAAACATTGATATAAAGATAAAAATTGGCAAAGATAATTTTAAGACCATTAATGAATTTTGCACAATTGAATTAAACGAATAATAAAATGTCGGCAATTAATAAATATAGATATTTTCAGGCCATTTTTATAGGTTTACCAATGGGGCTTTTATCTCTTTTCTATGGAACCAAAGATTTCTTGTATGAAAAGAATGACACTATAGAAAACTATCAAGTTTCTACTGGTGCTATAACACAGTTAAGTGATACTGTTTTGTTTGATAAAAAAAATAATTCGTATTATGAAGTAACAAAAATAACCATTAACAATGTTGTTCCCTATTTTACACGAATTACAACCAAACGAAATCAAATAAAAGGCCAATTAAATCCATGCGATACTATTACAGTCTTTTTTGATGAAAATAGCGTTAAAGAAATTAAAGCAATCCGATATAAGAATTCATTTGTTGTTGAATTTAAGAAGTCATATTGGGTAGGGGTGTTTTTTATATTGTGGGGTGTTTTTTGGACTGGAATTTCAGTCTTATACATTTACAAGCATTCACAAGATTTAACTGGTGATGAAAAGAAGTTCGAAAATTGACAATCTTTACGTTTTCGCGTGAATGCTTTCGTGTGGATAAGTAAAAGTCTACGCCCCGGCCGTCGTCAATTGGCAGGTCACCATCGGTGAAGCCCTTGAAGCCCCCGGCCTGAAAGCCGAAGACTTCGAAACCGGCAGCAAAGGCATGCTTTCCCGCTACACTTCCGGCATGCGAGAGGTCATTGGAAGGAGAAAAATATCGGTGTTGAACGCAGTGGAATGAACACCTCGGAGGACTTACAAAAAAATTGGAGAAATATCATCCATTAATTAGAACAAAATGAAGGAAATGAGCGTATAATTTAGTAAATTTGTACCATGTTGGTACGCACTAAATCGAAATGTCATGTTAGTAATCAGTAGTAGAGAATTTAGACAAAATCAAAGGCTGTACTTTGAAAGGGCAGATAAAGGAGAGCAAATTATTGTTCAGCGAGGGGCTAATAAATCTTACGCCTTAACTCCCATAAATGAAGATGATGTTTACTTTAGTGCTGAGATGGTCAAGAAAATAAAACTCAGTGCAGAGCAAGCGAAGAATGGTGAGGTAAAAAGAATTACAAGCTCTGAAGAAATTAATGATTTACTTGGGCTATGAGCTATGTCCTGGAATTTACCAAAGTCGCTTTATCTGACATCGAAAAACACAGAAAGGCTGGTGATAAAGCCGTGCTTAGAAAAATTTCTAAACTTCTAAACGAAATCAAGGAAAATCCTACTGAAGGAACCGGACGATTAGAGCTAATGAAATACGGACTGTCCGGGAAGTTTTCACGCAGAATAAACCATAAGCACCGACTTGTTTACTCAATAAATGAAGATATCGTAACTGTTCATGTGCTAAGTCTTTGGGGACATTACGGTGATTAATAACTATTACCCCCACCACAAGGCGGTTAAGCGGTGTTCTTCTGTCAGTAAATTCCCGTACGGCAATTGTTTTTTACGACAAGAGACGAACAGCCGGCCAAATAAAACAAAGAAACTTAAAGGGTTTCCGCATTTTTTTTAGCTTTCTCAGCCAATGGTGCCATTTCGTGACTTTTGTACTTACCCCAAATAGCTCCTGATGTACCGACAAATTTTTCTAGTTCTTATTAATGCTGTTTTGTTTTCTTCGTCGGCCACGGAGCCTTCAACCTGCGCCACACCTTCAGCGAAGAAGCCACCCACACCATAGGGGAAGGCACCACCGACAACCTGATGGACTATGGTCGCCCGCCGGGCACAAAGCTGTGGAAATACCAGTGTGGATTTGATCCATGATCCGGGCTGCTGAATAAGTCAGCAGACTAATTTTTGATTTCTTTATTATTTTTCTTTTTGGCATTGCCCCAAAAAGAAACAAAAAGGTCTAGTCCGTTTAAACCTATCAGCCCACGAAAGCCAAAATTTCCGGCCATTGCGCAAGGCCGTGAAAGTCTCGCATTTTGGCTTTCCTCTATCCGCCGGCCTGTCTGCCGTTTTTTGAAATAAAACTTATCTATTTCAAAGTTTTTTGCTGAAAAATTGAAAGCATCCATTTCATTTGTCGCCAGGCAGGCCCGGAAAACGGACAGGCCAACGCGCCGTTTAAATACGAACATGTTTAGCTTTTTTGAAACCTTCATTCAAAATGGAAAAATGCTAAAATTATTCATTGAAACACTATTTTGGGATAAGAAGTGCAAAGTTATTTCTGATTTTTTACAAAAAACCTTGCACTTCCACAAACCAAACAAAGTTATAAAATTCTCAAAATAAGGACAATATTTGTTTTTCAGCAAGCTCTATTTATCAAACCTTTTGCCGAATTAGATGCCACTTAAGCAGCTAACTGGTACAATGATAAAAGAGAAGGCTTAGGCAATGAGTTTTTATTGGCTTTAGATGCAAAACTTAATGCCATCCGAAAACCAACGCTATGGCCTCGATGAACCAGCTGAAGGCAAAGAAAAACCCCGGGAATACTTTAAACGTGACAAAGGCCGCAACCCCGTGGCCTGGAAATCACTGGAAGCCGTTAGTCCCGTTTATGTGCAGATGAATGCCGAAGGCGACCTCGATCCCGACAGCCTTCGCTATACCCGCGACAGCGGAATGCCTGTTCCGGCCTCCTCCCCGGTCGGCGACAAAACCACCCGCTCCCTTCTTCTCAACTTCTCAATTTCTCCTGAAAAACAAAATTGCCTTCTTTGATCGTTTTTTCCCCGTCCCATCTGTAAGCGGTTAAGCTGCCGTCATTGGCAAGACAAGTGTCCAGGCAGCAAACATTATGGCTGGCGGCCATCTGGTCCCGCCTGATGCAGTAATGACCGACAAAAACAAGCGGAGCCCGGTCAGGATAGACTATAAAAGGAAAAACGATCTCGGGTGGTATGGTGTATTCGGGCAATAAGAACTTGTTGCCGTAACTGAGCTCTTTGAATGTTTTGCCTTTTGGCGTTTCCCACCATTTGATGCGGAATACGGTACGGCGTATGTTATTGTTGTCCTTAATGATCAGATCATGGGGCAGATTAATCTCAATGCCTCTTGTGGTCTGACGCACAGCCAGACCAAGGGAAGAATCGGCAGAGAATATTTGATCCAATATCTTTTTAGTAAGCTTTTCTTTGGTCAGTTGTGATCTGATTAATTTCAGATTCTCATCGGACCAGTAAGCATGAACAACCCGGAAACTACCCATATCGAGGGAGAAAGGCAGTCTACGCATCCATTTGAGATCGTCTTTCAGGGCCTTTTTATCCCAGGCATATTCGGCCCTGATGTAGTCCATGATCTTTTTATTTGACCCTGTGGCCGTTTTAAACGGCTCTTTTTCTTTGTTTTTTGTGAAATGGCCGATGACGTTTAGCTCGTGATTTCCCAATATGGCATAAGCGGCATCGTTTTCTGTCATATTTCGGACAATATTGATGGTGTTTCTGGTTTCAGGGCCGCGGCATGTAAAATCGCCAACAAAGATGGCTTTGCGTTTGGGATGTGACCAGAATCCGTTTTCTTCCGTGTAGTCCATTTTTTTTAGCAGGGCAATCAGTTCCCCGGCATGACCGTGAATATCCCCAATAATATCGCAGGGAGTGTTTCCCTGTTTGAATGTTGAATTCGTTAAAGGCCTCCTGGCCTGTTCAATGAGTTTTGGTAACATTTTGCAAATTTACAATCTTCCATGATTAATTTTTCAATTGAAGTTGAACAAAAGCGGGATTTTTTTTCTTTTGTTTTAAAAAACGCGATTTATGCAAGAAACCATTAATTGGGGGATTATCGGGTGTGGTAATGTCACCGAACACAAGAGCGGACCTGCATTCAGTAAAGTAGAAGGATCAAAACTGGTGGCGGTTATGCGGCGGGATCCGGAACTGGCAGAGGATTATGCCCGGCGTCATAAGGTCCCCAGGTGGTATAGCAATGCCGAGGAGCTGATCAACGATCCCGCGGTCAATGCCGTTTATGTGGCCACACCTCCGTCAAGTCATCCCATGTATGCCATAAAGGCCATGAAGGCAGGCAAACCTGTTTATGTGGAGAAACCCATGGCGGCCACTTACCAGCAATGCCAGGAAATGCTGGCTGTCAGCAAAGAGACAGGAGTTCCGCTTTATGTAGCCTATTACCGGCGCACATTACCGGGATTCAATAAAATCAAAACGCTGATAAATGATGGTATAATCGGAAAACCATTGTCGGTCAATATTATGCTGATACGTCCGGCCACCCCGGCTGAGCGGGATCGCGACAATCCGCCATGGCGGGTAAGGCCACAGATTGCAGGCGGAGGCATCTTTTATGATCTGGCTTCTCACCAACTCGATTATCTTGACTATTTATTTGGCCCTATCCGAAAGGCGTGGGGGAGTTCCAAAAATTTCGGGGGATATTATGAAGCAGAAGATACGGTTGTAGCGGCCATGGAGTTTGATAATGGCGTTTTGGGAAGCGGTACCTGGAGTTTTGTCAGCGATGAGGCTTCCAAACGGGATGTCATGGAGATCATAGGAACCAAAGGACGTATTGAATTTTCCACCTTCGGCCATGAACCGGTCTTGCTGTTCAATGAACGTGAATTTCTTGAATTCCCCTATATCAATCCGGAAAATATTCAGTTCAATTTGATAAGTAATGTTGTGAATGCCATCAGAGGAACCGAAGATGGCATCAGTACCGGGGAGTCGGCTGCCCGGACCAATCTGGTAATGGAGAAGATTGTGAAAGAAGAGTAACTTGTTCCGGGATATTTTTTTATTTTTGCAGGCAAAATAAAACCCGAGAAAGAATGTTTGACAATTTATCGGAAAGACTGGAACGGTCGTTCAAGATACTGAAAGGGCAGGGAACCATCACAGAGATCAATGTGGCGGAGACGCTGAAGGATGTTCGTCGTGCCCTGCTTGATGCCGACGTCAATTTTAAAACGGCCAAAACGTTTACCGAGACGGTCAAGGAAAAAGCACTGGGGCAGAATGTGCTTACGGCTGTGAAGCCCCAGCAGATGATGGTGAAGCTTGTTCACGATGAGCTGGCCGAACTAATGGGGGGGACTTCCACCGATATTGAGCTGAAAGGCAATCCTGCAGTCATCCTCATTGCCGGGCTTCAGGGATCCGGAAAGACCACCTTTTCAGGCAAACTGGCCAATCTGATCAAAACCAAGCGGGGAAAACACCCGATGTTGGTGGCAGGAGACGTTTACCGTCCGGCAGCCATCAATCAGTTACAGGTGCTTGGTGAACAAATTGATGTTCCCGTATATACCGAAGAAGGAAATACCGATCCTGTAAAAATAGCCAAAACGGGCATTAAAGAGGCCAAAGCAAAGGGACATGATGTGGTCATCATTGATACCGCCGGACGCTTGGCCATTGATGAGGAGATGATGAATGAAATATCTTCCATCAAGGATGCCGTGAAGCCCCACGAGACACTTTTCGTTGTGGATGCCATGACCGGCCAGGATGCGGTTAATACGGCCAAAGAGTTCAATAGCCGCCTTGATTATGACGGTGTGGTTCTGACCAAGCTTGACGGCGATACCCGTGGTGGTGCTGCCATCTCCATACGCAGCGTGGTCAATAAACCCATTAAATTTGTAGGTACTGGTGAGAAACCCGATGCGCTCGATGTTTTCCATCCATCACGGATGGCAGATCGTATTCTGGGCATGGGGGACGTAGTCTCACTTGTTGAAAAAGCCCAGGAGCAATACGATGTCGAGGAAGCTCAAAAGCTCCAGAAGAAAATCGCCAAAAACCAGTTTAATTTTGACGATTTTATCAGTCAGATCCGTCAGATTAAAAAGATGGGTAACCTGAAAGATTTGGCGGGGATGATTCCCGGCATGGGCAAGATGCTCAAGAACGTGGACCTGGACGATGATGCTTTTAAAGATGTGGAGGCCATTATCTCTTCGATGACGCCTGAAGAACGACAAAACCCGGCCATTATTAACGGCAGCCGCCGTAAAAGGATTGCTGCCGGAAGCGGAACATCCATACAGGAAGTCAACCGGCTCATGAAGCAGTTTGATGACACACGAAAGGCCATGCGCATGATGACCCAGGGCAAAGGGAGCAAAAACCTCTCGTCAATGATGAACAACCTTCCAATGGGAAAATAAATATTATTAAAGGAGAAGCCGCACGATAAGCCGGATTCTCCTTTTTTGTTTAAAGCCATTTGTTATGCAACGACTCGACGGTAAAGCAACAGCACAAAGCATCAAGAATGAGATTGCTGAAGAAGTGAAACAGATGAAGGCCGATGGTTTTCGTCAGCCCCATCTGGTGGCAGTGCTGGTTGGTCATGATGGCGGCAGTGAAAGCTACGTGGCCTATAAAATGAAGGATTGTGAAGAAGTGGGGATCAAATCATCACTGATCAGGTATGAAGATGATGTCAGTGAGGAGGAGCTCCTGAAGTGTGTTCACGACCTTAACAATAATGACAGTGTGGATGGTTTCATTGTTCAGCTTCCACTTCCCCGGCATATTTCAGAAGATAAAATTACGCTTGCCATTGATCCCCAAAAGGATGTGGATGGATTTCATCCTCAAAATGTGGGACAAATGGCGATGGGGCTTCCGGCTTTCGTATCGGCTACTCCGCAGGGCATTATGGAACTCATCAAGCGTTACAACATCGAAACTTCCGGGAAACATGTGGTGGTTCTGGGCCGGAGCAATATTGTGGGAAGACCCATGAGCATTTTGCTCTCCCTGAAAGCTGAGCCTGGTAACGCTACCGTCACGGTTTGTCACAGCCGCACTCAAAATCTGAAAGAGATCTGCCGGCAGGGAGATATTCTGATCGCAGCCCTGGGAAATCCACATTTTGTTACTGCTGATATGGTTAAAGAGGGGGCTGTTGTCATTGATGTGGGAACAACTCGTTTGCCTTCCGAAAAGACCAAATCCGGCTTTAAGCTGACCGGTGACGTGGTGTTTGACGAGGTATCACCCAGGTGCAGTTACATTACGCCCGTTCCGGGTGGCGTGGGGCCCATGACGCGGGCTTCACTGCTGATCAACACCCTAAAGGCGGCGAGAAATCGTGGTTGATATGAAAATTAGATTTAAGATTCCTCCTATATGTTTGAAGAAAAACCGGACAATCTTTTTAGCCTGAACTATTTTATAAATAATTCGGGTTAGGTTGCCCGGTTTTGTTTTTTCAAAGTGCTGTACTGTTTTTTAAATTTCAACAACCTTTCCTCCCAGGGTTTCTCTGGTATCTACCTTCTCCGGATTACCTGAATATTCAACTTTTCCGCCTGAACCTGCTTTTGCTTCCAGATGCCGGGAAACATTTACGGTGGCTACTGCTCCTGTATTGGCTGTTATGAATGCTTCTTCGCTTTCCAGATTTTCGTACCGGAGCTTTCCACCGGTTGTGGCTTTGGCTTCAACGCTTTCGGCATATCCTTTAAGAGTGATTCGGGCCGCAGAAACATTTGCTTCCAGGTTCTTTACATCCACTTCGAGTTCAATGGAGCTGTCCATGCCGGCATCCAAAACCAGGTTGTTTCCGGATAACACGCCTTCAGCGTCAACGGTGGCTCCTGAGCCGGTGGATATTTCCCGTATTTCATTATAGGTAAGATATACCTGAACCGATACGTCCTTGTATATCCGTGTCTTCATTTTTACGGTCAGCTCGTTTTTATCGTTTTCTATGATCACGTCAGAGGTTTCCGCGTTGACAATGTTGATCTCAGCTTCGGGCTTTTCACCTTTGATGAGGGTCACATTGATCCCTTTCCTGACTTTTAGTTTTTCAAAGTCTTTTACATTACGGGTCTCTTTAGAGACATTTGCTTCATCTTTGTTTTCCTGAGAAAACGATGGAAGAATGAGGGTCAGGGCGATCAGAAATGCAAGTGCTCGTTTCATCTTCAAGATATGTTTATGTGGTTATATTTTACAATAATCCGGTAAACTTTTGAATAGATTGTTGCTCACCTGTTTTGAGTTTATTGAGTTCTGTTTGCCAGGAGTTTGTTTTTCAATATGATACAATCCATCTGAGGTCTAATCTCTAAAATCTAATGATCTATTGTTTTTAACTGAGCATCAAAAATGATGCCCGTTATTTTTAGGGTGGGCATTTACATGACGCATAACAGGGGGGAAGGGATATTGTTCAGCGGGAGAAGGATAAGGACAAAAATAGGGATTAATCCATAAAAAATCTTATTAACTGAATAATTCTTTCAGTTCCTGAACGCTCATCCGGGCAAGTGGATTGGTTGTATTGACAAATGCTTCTGCCAGACGGCTTTTTCTCTCCTGCAGTCCTGCAATTTTTTCTTCAACCGTGCCTGTGGAGATAAAGCGGTAAACGAACACATTTCTTGTCTGGCCAATTCTGTGAGCCCGGTCAATGGCCTGCGCTTCGGCAGCGGGATTCCACCAGGGGTTAAGCATGAATACATAATCGGCCTTGGTGAGATTGAGTCCAAGTCCTCCGGCTTTCAATGAGATGAGGAATACCTGAACATTATTTTCGGAATTGAATTTCCGGATCACTTTTTCTCTGTCGCGGGTGGCGCCGATCAATTTGGTGTAGGCAATTCCGCGTTCTTTGAGTTCAGCTTCCATGAGTTCCAGATCTCTGACAAATGAACTGAACACCAAAACATGATGTTGTTCGGAAATGATGTTTTCCAGCGACTCCATCATCTGGTCAAATTTTCCTGAAGTGCCTTTGAAATCAGGGTCCAGCATGGCAGGGTGATTGGCGATCTGCCGCAGTCGTGTGAGCGCTTGCAGGGCGATGATGGCTTGTTCGCCTTCGTTGCTGTTTTGAAGGTGTTCAAATATGTGATTGCGGATGCCTGACCTTTCTTTTTCATAAATTTCTTCCTGTTCCGGCGACATGTCACAATAAACCACCTGTTCCATGATGGGGGGGAGATCTTGTGCCACCATCTCTTTGGTCCGGCGTAGGAGGAAAGGGTTGATGATTTTCTTCAGATGTTCTGATTTGGCCTCGTCCTCATTTTTGGAAATGGGGGTAACATAATAACGTTTGAAGAAGCTGAGGGATTTGAGCAGTCCTTCGTTCACAATATTCATCTGGGCCCAGAGGTCGGTCAGGGAGTTTTCGATGGGGGTTCCGGTAAGGGCCAGGTGGTGACGGGCATTGATCAGACCAACGGCCTGATAACCTTTCGATGCAGGGTTTTTTATGTGCTGGCTTTCATCCAGAACCAGGTATTCCCACTGAATTTGTTTCAGGTATTCCACATCATTACGCAGAATACCGTATGTGGTGATCACCAGATGATAGTGACGCAATATTCTCCAAAGCTCTCTGGAACGCGGCCGGTCGTTTCCGGCATAAAGATAAGTCCTTAGGGAGGGAGCAAAACGAGTGAGCTCATTCTGCCAGTTGTGGAGCAGAGAGGTGGGCATTACGATGAGGGAGGGGGGCAGTCCCGATTTGTTGAATCCTTCCAGGTTTGAGGAAAAGAGAGACAGTTGCTGGTCTTCGGAGGCTCCGGGTGTCTGGTTTTGGTAGAGTTTCAAAAGCAGGGCAATGGCCTGGAGGGTTTTACCCAATCCCATGTCATCGGCCAGTATCCCTCCGAAATTGTTTTGCCGGAGAAAGATCAGCCACTGGTACCCTTCGGTCTGATAGGGACGAAGAGTGGCCTGCAAACCGTCGGGAAGGGTGGTCGAATCGAATTGTTTGAGGGTTGGCAGTTCAATGGACTGAATGTTCTCATCATCTTCCTTTTTTTGGAGTTCATCGAGCAGGTGATAATAGTTCTTCGGTAATAATATTTTATCTTCTTCGGTTTTTCCGAAGTTGAAAAGGTCGAAATACCGGCTAAACCATAACCGGGGGATGATGAAGATGCTGCCGTCGGGGAGAACATATCGTCTTTCTCCGTTGAGAATGTGTCGCCTGAATTGCGTAAACGGAATTTTGAACGGAGGAATTTCAACAATGCTGTGGATGTCAAACCAGTCAACCTCGTTATTCCGGGTGTCAAATTGAATGTTTACAGGAGCTAAGTTGAATTCTTCGTTGTTGAATTGGAGGTTGACCTGAATATTATGCTCTTCAAGCAATGCTTTGTACTCACGCAGCCACTCCACAAGGTTCTCGGGACCGGCTATTTGTGCATCTTCTGTTTCGCTAATGTCGCCGGGATGGGCAAAAGAGATTTCATCAACCTGTTTCAGTCCGTTTTCTTCCAGGAGATTGTATGCTCTTCCCTCTGCCTGGTAATCGCGCGGATAACGCCGGAATATATATTTCCCGTTCCGTTTGATATGATCGACAAATACATCACTTTTCCGGTTGGGGTCGATGGTACGGCTACCGTATGTGAATTTATATCGCAGGACAGGTCTCAATGAAAGATCTTTTTCCAGGTGAAGTGATATGCCCGGGGTATCGGTGATGTTCCGGATCTCAAAACCTGTTCCTTCCACTTCAAATTTTTCCACCACTCTGGAGATGAATTTATCTACATAAGTATCAATCACCTTTTCGCCGTCGAGATGAAGTTGGGATTTTTCCCTGAAAGGCTTCAGTTTGGCACTGTCAAATTTATCGAAGTAATAAAGCGTTTGTCCGGCTTTGATAACCGCCGGGTCGGAACATATGACCTGAGGCTGGTTCTGGCTGAACGTAAATGTGTGATCATCCTGCCTGAATTTCAGAGAATAATTCATTTCCCCATGGTCAATGTCGACACGAAAAATTGGTTCGCATGGATTTTCCGGAATGATGAGCTTATCGGTCATGTAGAGGTTGCTGTAACCGCTCTGCTTAAAATAGGCCGGAACCGAAGAGCTGGCCAACAGGCGGACCAACCGGTACATTTTGTTTTCTATATCGGGACGAATGCGTTCTTTCAATAAATCAGGGGGGATATTGTTCTTGAAACGCCTCAGATTGCTTTCCCGGCTGAATTTTTTAAAAAGTTCCTTGTCTGAAATGGTATGAAGCAATTTGACGATCTTACTCTCATCCTCAGAATAATTCTCCGGATGAGCAGCCAAATGGTCCGGGGTCACATGCTCCAGAAGTTCGATTGGACTGTTTTCATGAAACGCCGCATGATAGGGAATGGCTGTCAGACCTATGTTCAGCCTGTATGTGAAGACAACAATGAATGCATCCATGTGTTGATATTAAAGTTCTTGTAGTTTCCAAAACCAACAAAATTACGAAAAGTGGCATTATAATTTTGGAGAAACTTTATTATTTAGAATTATTCTAACTAAAATTAAACTTTTACATTTGTTACCTGTTTTGTAATAAAAGAGAGAAGCGTTATGCAACATTTAATAATCAGTGCCCATCCTTCCAAAGAGAGTTTCAGTAATGCACTAGCCGAGGCTCTTGCCAGGGAAAGTGCCCATTACGGTGTTGATGTGGTGGTCCGCAATCTATATGATCTTGATTTTGATCCGGTGCTGACAGGTGAAGATCTGGCAACGATCAAAAATGGTGAAGTACCCGACGATATTGCCAAAGAGCAGAAACTACTGGCCGGGTCCGATTTTATTTCCCTGGTTTATCCGCTTTGGTGGGGAAGTTTTCCGGCTGTGCTGAAAGGATATTTCGACCGTGTACTGACGCAGGGATTTGCCTTTAATATCACACCGGAGGGTCCCGTCGGACTGTTGAAGGGGAAAAAAGTGTTTTTACATACTTCTATGGGCAATTCGGTAGAAGAGTATGAAAACCGGGGTATTTTGAAAGCTTTCCGCCAGATTCACGGACAGGAGGTGTTCGGATTTTGTGGCATTGAAGTGGCGGGACATCTGTTTTATCCCCGCATTCCCAATTCTTCACCAGAGATGAAAAACAAATACATTGAAGAGGCCCTGGGCTTTTACAAGACCGTCATGATGGACGGGGAAGTGGTTGATATCACAACCAGATAAAGCACATTCTAAATCGAAACTATTTACCCCCTGTTACACCATTTGGTGCTGACAGGGGGTAATTTGTTACAACCCCTTTCATATTTGATAAGCATGCGGTTTTTTCTTACTTTTGAATGAAATTTGGGTGTGATTAGGATTTTTTACTCCAGGTTGAAACGATCATGACCAACTCCTGAAACCGCTTTTTTTGTGCAGTGGAGGGAAGAAAATATCATAAAAAGCCATTAGATGTTCTGGAATTAATGAAGAACCACCACTTTTCTCTGACATTCATATGTTTTAGCGGATGCAACCAGATTACTATCAAACCATAAAATATCCGGCGGAGGGACTTTTTAAAGAAAAAGGAAGCAAATTTCTGGCTTTTGCTTTCCCTGTCGATAATGAAGATTTAATCGGCAGACACCTTGAATCGGTCAGAAAGAAATACCATGATGCACGCCATCACTGTTTTGCCTGGCAAATGGGGACGGAAGGTATGGACTTCCGTATGAACGATGACGGTGAACCTTCCGGTACAGCGGGCAAACCCATCCTTGGGCAGATACACTCTTATGGGCTGACCAATGTTTTGGTGATCGTGGTTCGTTATTTCGGGGGTGTTAAGCTGGGGACAGGAGGTTTGATCCGGGCTTATAAAGCTGCTTCTGTTGATGCTCTGGACCGGGCTGAGATCATTGAATGCACCATCAAGAAATCTTTTACTGTGCGTTTTGCATACGATATGATGAATCCTGTTATGCGTGTGGTGGATGAAGAAGGTCTTTTCGTGGAACAACAGATGTTTGATGCCGATTGCCAGCTCACTCTTGCCGTGAGAGAATCCAGGTACGAAGAACTTGTGGGCCGTTTCAGGCAAACATACGGCATTGAAGTGATGGAAACCCCGGTAACAGGATCATGAGTTTTAGGTAGCCATTAGCAAAACCAGGACCATCTGCCGTAACACTGATTGTAAAAATTCCCCGGACAATAGTTTTAAAATTTGTATTATGAAATCATTACTCACTCTCCTTGCGCTGCTTTTGCCCTTCATCGTGGCCGGTCAGACCACCGGTGATGATGATGTGTTGTATGAAAGCTATGATGTTACCCCCGATTCCCTTTTTCTGCCCTGGGCCGAAGGCCCTGCGGTCGATCCGGAAGGCGTACTTTATTCTGTGAATTATGAACGAAAGGGAACAATCGGGTATGTGCGGCCGGATGGATCTCACGGTCTTTTTGTGAATTTACCCGAAGGTAGTACCGGCAACGGCATCCGGCTCTGGAAAGACAAAGTTTTATTGGTGGCCGATTATACCGGCCATAAAATTCTTTCTGTGAGACTCTCTGATCAGTCTATAGGGGTGGTGGCTCATGAAGAGGAAATGAACCAGCCCAACGATCTGGCCATTACTTCCGGTGGCATTATTTATGCCAGTGATCCCAATTGGGATACAGGGGAAGGGAGTATATGGATGGCCGATTTGAATGGCAATATGATGCTCCTTGAAAAGGACATGGGCACCACTAACGGCATCGAAGTTTCACCCTCTGAGGATTTGTTGTACGTTAATGAATCCAACAATCGGAATGTCTGGGTTTTCGACATTCTGGATGACGGAAGTATTGATAACAAACGTCTTCTGATCGATTTTGATGATCATGGTCTGGATGGCATGCGTTGTGATGAAGAGGGCAACCTTTACATCACCAGAATGGACCGAGGCACAGTGGTGATCGTTTCGCCTGGTGGCGAGGTCCTTCATGAGATTCCCCTGAAAGGGGACAAGCCCACCAACGTCGCTTTTGGGGGAGAAGATGGACGCACCGTTTTTGTGACGGTGGCCGATCGTGGTGCTATAGAGGCCTTCAGAACCGAATTTGCCGGCCGGTCTTTTCGCATGAGCGAGGCCTGGTAAAAGACTGGAGAATAGGATAAAAAAAAGAAGCTGTTCTTTGGGACAGCTTCTTTTTTTGATGTTTTTCCCTTTGTCAAAAAAGGGATTAAACTCTTTTTTCCTTGATGCGGGCTTTTTTACCGGTAAGACCACGCAAGTAGTAGATCCTCTTGCGCCGGACTTTACCTCGCCGGTTAACGTCAATTTTATCGATAAACGGTGAGTCTATCGGGAAAATACGCTCAATACCCGTGTTGTTGGATACCTTTCGGACGGTAAAACGCTTGTTGTTTCCGCTTCCTTTAATCTGTAGTACTGTTCCGCGGAAAACCTGGATACGTTCCTTGTTTCCTTCACGGATCTTGTAGTGTACAGAGATGGTGTCTCCTGCGCTGAATTCTGGTATATTCACCTCATTCTTGAAGGCATCTTCAGCAACTTTCATCAAATCCATTGTCTGTTCTTTTGAAGATTTAACTTACCGTGCAATATTACCTGACCCCTGCGTTCAGTAAGAGATTGCACTAATCGGATGCAAAAGTAGTGTTTTTGTTTGAATTCTGGAACTGTTTTGCACAATAGTTACTTAAAAAACGACCACTCCTGACTTTTTCTTAGCTTATTCATTCCCGGACAATAGCCGGAAGTAATCCAGACACTAAATAATTTACTCCAAAGACACTTTTAATAAATAAGCGAATGGCAAGGTGGTCAAAGCAAACTGCCTGTTGTTGGAATTTCTTATACCGCAGGGCTGATACACGTGTGTATCCTGTTTTTGCTCTTTGCGAATGTTCATGGTAAGGTGTTTCTTATATCTGAGAGGTCCCGGGACTTTCTTTTCTGTCTGGGGTTGGGAAAACTTTGTTTATACAAACGATTTTCCCGGGTATGTGGTTCGTGTAATGTGCCCAATTATGTTATTTTTGTGATTAAATGTTTTTGAAATTGTTAATTTAAATTAATTAGTTGTCTGGTAAATAATGTTTTGCGTGAATTGCCAGTTTAAAAGCTTTATCCTGAAGTGTGAAATAATGTATGTTTTTCCAGTGTTTTATATAAATACAGATAATGACTGAAAACAAATCTATGCCCTGGTGGTTTTGGCTTTATCAATTATACAAGTGGCCTGTATTTCTGCCGCTTATGCTCATAAATTCCATTGTTTGCGCCATTCTTGCGATATTTTTTTCAATTGTGGTTTCACCAAGGGTCGGAAGTTTCTGGGGCATGGTATGGGCCAGGATCACATGCTGGATTACACCAGTAAGAGTAAGGGTTCACGGCCGGGAAAATGTGACACCCGGACAGTCATATGTTATAGTCGCCAATCACCAGACGGGTTTTGATATATTTCTTTTATATGCTCATTTGAGAATCGATTTTAAATGGGTCATGAAAAAAGAGTTGAGGAGACTTCCCTTCATTGGCTATGCCAGTGAAAAGGTGGGGCATATTTTTGTCGATCGTTCCTCGCCTCTTGCTGCAGCTCATTCGCTGGATGAGGCTCAACGAAAACTGGCCGGCGGTTCTTCAATCATGATATTTCCCGAAGGCGAACGCACCTGGGAGGAAAATATGAGACCTTTTAAAAGAGGTGCCTTTAAATTGGCTTTGGAACTCGAATTGCCTATTTTGCCTGTGACGATCGTAAATTCATGGCGAATAAAACGACGTGGGTTTATGAATCTTGTACCGGGCCGGGCTGCCCTGGTTATTCACCCTGCTGTGAATATCTGCGATTATGCGGGTAAGCCCGTTAAATTGATGGAGGATACCCGAAATATGATCCAAAGTGGTAACAAAATGGTATATACAAAGTAGAAGCTTGAAACGCCGGTTTTTGGCGAAACCGGAATTGGAGAACAAAGACTTTTTTTCAGATTATGAGACATATATTTTTTTTGATGGCCATCTTTCTTTTTGCACAAATCGTTGCTTTTGGGCAAGATGAATACAGCATAAATAAAAGACGGCCGGTCAAATTTTACGAAGAGGCGCGTAGCGAATATTCTGCAGGTAACAATAAGGAAGCGCTGGAATTGCTGTTGAAAGCCCTCGATCGCGAACCGGAATTTATGGAGGCCATGCTGCTTCTTGCCGACTTATATCATTCGGAACAGGATTGGGAGAGAGAATTTGAGATCCTTGAAAGATCCCTGGAGGTGGATTCCACATTTTATTTTCCCACTTATTACAATATTGGGCGGGCCGCCTATCGTATCGAGGCATATGATGATGCCCTCAAATACCTTAAGCGTTATAAGGAGGGAAGCGACAATGAAAGGGCCCGGAAAAAAGCCGGGAACATGATCGGGCATGTAAGATTTGTACGGGATGCCATGGAGAATCAGCATGATATTGACCTGAAAAGTGCCGGTCCCGGGGTTAACAGTGAGTTTGATGAATATTGGCCAAGTCTGACGGCAGATGAGCAAACCATGGTGATCACTGTTTTGGAACCACGGGATATGGATCTTTATGAGGAGAAGGAAGGAGACTTGCCAAAGTCGTCTATGTTCTATCAGGAAGATTTTTATGTGTCGTATGCCGACAGCAGTGGTCGTTGGGAGGCACGAAAACGTCTGCCCGGGCAATTAAATACAAAAAGTAACGAGGGAGCACAGACCTTGTCGGCTGACGGCAACTGGATGTTTTTTACTGCCTGTGGTCGTTCCGATTCCAAAGGGAGTTGTGACATTTATTTCTCCAGGCGCACAGAAGATGGATGGAGTTCCCCCGTGAATGTAGGTGAACCCGTGAATACCCCCGGCTGGGAGAGCCAGCCCCATTTCTCGGCTGACGGACGTACGCTCTATTTCATCAGCGACCGTGATAAAGGGATTGGCGGCAAAGACATATGGAAGGCGACTCTGGAAGGAATGGATGAGAACGAAATTCCATATTTCGGAGATTTGACAAATCTTGGGGATACCATTAATACAAAGGGAGATGAAAACTCTCCGTTTTTACATCATGATGGTCAGACTCTCTACTTTTCATCCAATGGACACACGGGGATGGGGGGAATGGATCTGTTCATGAGCCGGCAGAATGATGAGGGCCAATGGACTGAGCCCGAAAATATGGGATATCCGATCAATACTGAGAGAGACGAGATCGGATTGTTTGTAACAGCACGAGGCAACAGAGCCTACTTTGCCACAGACGGACAGGATGACGGGCTTGGAGGAAAGGACATTTTCAGCTTTGGACTGCCCGGGGAGTTCAGACCCGAACCGGTGCTTTATGTGAAAGGAAAAGTCTTTGATAAAGAAACCCGGGAAGTTTTACCGGCTGACTTTGAACTGAAGAATCTTGATTCCGGGAAAACAGTTGTTAATTCCCAGGGAACCAGTTTTTCAGGAGAATTTCTGGTCACTCTTCCCATGGGTGGTGAATACGCTTTTAAGGCCGATCATCCGGGATATTTGTTTTATTCGGGAAATTTCAATCTCACCGGCGATCATCCGGTGGATGAGCCATATTATCTTGAAATAGGTCTCGAACCCATTAGAGAGGGGGCAAGTGTAAGACTTGAAAACATCTTCTTTGAGACCGACTCTTATGAGCTGAAGCCCGAATCTATGGTTGAGCTGGGTGAGGTGGTTGATTTTATGGATAATAACCCCGATGTCCGGATCATGCTGGAAGGACATACCGATAATGTGGGAACCGAAGAATATAATCATGAGCTTTCAGAAAATAGAGCAAAAGCGGTTTTTGACTATTTAATTGAACAAGGGATTGATGAAGAACGTATGGAATATGAGGGATACGGTTTCAGTAAGCCCGTTGATACAAATGACACGAAGGAGGGCAGAGCAAAGAACCGAAGAACGGAAATGCGGATATTATAATAATAAAATGATGGGTATGAAAAAGGTTCATTTGTTGTTTTTCTTATTATCGACTGTTGTATATTCGGTAATGGCTAATCCTGTTAAATTCGGGATTTCCGAAATTGAATATTTCAACAGGCGTCAATATGATGGGGGCACACAAAACTGGAATATTTCACAATCGGCCAGTGGTTTGATGTATTTTGCCAACAATGATGGCATAATTGAATATGACGGGACCGATTGGCGCATGTTGCCTGTATTACCGAACAATATCCCGCGTGCGGTGCTTGCCCATGATGAAAAGGTCTATTTTGGTGGTAATGCCGAATTTGGATATTATGAACTTGATTCAGCCAAAAAATATCGATATTATTCTCTTTATCAGGAGTATGATGTAGATGAAACCGGTGATTTCTGGAATATTTTCCCTATGGGTGAAAAGATGATTTTCCAATCGCAGGAGGCTTTATGTATTTATGATCCCCAAATTGGTGTCGATGTGATCTCTGCACCAAACCGTTTTTCAGAAGCATTTCTGGTCAATGGCCAGTTATTGGTGCATGATGAGGAGGAGGGACTTATGGAGCTCAGGCAGGGGAGTTTATTTAAAATTTCCGGAGGGGATATATTTTCGGGGATGACCGTTGGTGCTATAATGGCCCTGAATTCCGAAGAGATGATCATTGGAACTATGAAGAATGGTCTTTTTAAATGGGATAAGAATGGAATTTCCTCATGGGATGTTCCGGCCAATGACTTTTTAGCAGAGACCAATGTTTTTTGCGGGACAAAGATCGGTCAGGATCTGGCTTTCGGCACCATACAATCCGGAGTTGTGATTTTGGATGAAAATGGTGAATTGAAAATGATCGCGAGTAAAGACAAAGGGTTGAAGAACAATACTGTTCTCGATTTATTCGTCGACAGGCAGAAAAACATCTGGACCGGGCTGGATAATGGCATTGCACGGGTGGGATACAATTCTGCTGTGAGTTTTTTGCAGGGATATTTTGACCTCGGTACGGGGTATTGTATGACCGGTCATGATGATCGTTTTTATTTTGGAACCAATCAGGGTTTGTATGCTATTGATGAGGAAACATTTGGCAGTCCCCTCAAGGATCGCAATGATTTTCAATTGGTTGAGGGGACCAATGGTCAGGTGTGGAACCTGTTTAAGGATGAGGAAGGATCGCTTTTGGCTGGTCATAACCTGGGTGTTTTCAATATTGAAGGAGAGGAAGCACGCTCCATCACACCCTCATCGGTTAACGGTGGCTGGATATTCAGATATGTGCCGGGTAATGAAGATCTTTTAATGGTAGGTACCTATACTGGACTGGTACTACTTGAGAAAAATGAGGCAGGTACCTGGGAATTCAAAAAGGAGATCCCCGGCTTTTCCCAGTCGTCAAGATACATCGAGTGGGATCAGGAAGGAGCCTTATGGGTGGCTCATGGATTGAAGGGGTTATACAGGATTCTTTTTAATGAAGATTATACCCAAATCAAAGAAGTACAGAACAATAATGATTTTGAAGGACTGGATGATTTTCTGGATTTTTCACTTTCAAAAATTGATGACCGGATTGTATTTTCTTCATCTCATGGAGTATATACCCTTGAAGAGGAGACACGGTTTGTTCGTGATGAATTGTGGCACTTTTTTGAAGAGGAGGGAGAATTTCCCACACAACTCAAAGAAGACCGTTTTGATAATATCTGGTTTTTTCTGGATGACGGGGTTGGGGTGTTGCGTTATCAGGAGGACGGAACATACATGCGTATTGATAATCCCCTTATGCCGTTCAGAAATAAGCTGGTCAGCAGTTTTGAATCCCTTTATGTTATGGACGAGGAGACGGCATTTCTGGGAATAGAAGATGGTTTTGGGCAATATACCGTAAGCAACGATATTAACTATTATCAACCTTTTAATGTACACATAAGGGGGTTTGCCAGTCAGGCCCGGGATGATGAACGCTTTTATGTAAGTAGCGAAGCCCTTGCACAAGAACAGGTTCCTGAGTTTTCATTTCATGAAAACGACTTTGAGGTTTCCTTTTCAGCTTCATGGTTTGGAAGTGGAGATGTAGAATATTCCACAAGGCTCGAAGGGTTTGATAACAAATGGACTTCATGGGGCGAAGGGCAATCCCGTCAATTTACCCGGCTGCCGGAAGGAAATTATGAATTCAGGGTCAGGGCCAGGAATATCCATGGTGTTCAGACAAAACCTGCCACGTTCCGATTTGTGGTTTTGCCGCCATGGTATCTTACAACCACTGCACGGGTAGTGTATGGTGTCCTTGTTTTAATTCTGGTCGCTGCCGGTTGGTGGATCACGAAGCGTATAGTTGATAAGAGCCGGCAACGAGAAAAGTTAAAACAAAAAGAAAAGTATCTGGAACGGGAAGAGCAATTACGCAGGGAAGCACTTGAAAATGAAAAGGAAATGATACGAATTCGCAATGAAAAGTTGCGTAACGACATGAAGCATAAGGAGAAAGAACTGGCCAATTCCACCATGCACATCATTCATAAAAATGATGTGCTGACAAAAATCAAAGAGGAGCTTCAGAAAACACGTAAAATGGGAGATGGGCAGGTTTTGGAACGGAAAATAATGTCTCTGATCAGGAAAATTGATCAGGACATTGATAATGAGGCCCACTGGGAGATATTTGAGACTCACCTCGAACAGGTTCACGAAGATTTCCTCAAACGCCTGAATGAGTTCCACAGCGATCTTTCTGCACGGGAGATGCGTTTGGCAGCCTATCTGAGAATGAACATGTCTTCGAAGGAAATTGCTTCACTCATGAACATTACACCACGGGCTGTGGAAAACAATCGTTATAAATTGCGCAAAAAACTGGGACTGGAACAGGGAGACAACCTGGTGGATTATATTATGAAAATTTGAGATAAAAAGGAAGCAGAAAGGAATCGGTTGGATGTTTTATTGTTGGAGGAATAATTTCAATACTCCGTTAAAGTTTTGCAAGTATTTGTTATTCAGATGTTTAAGACTTCAAAGTTGTTTGTATTAAGATGCAGATTGTCAACAATATATGAATCATCTTAGAACTTAAATCTTATATCTAAAGATCTAACGGTCTATTGGAATTTAGCTCATCACAGAAATGCCCTGAAGTTCCGAAAGTATTTTCAGAGCTTCTTCCCGGGTCTCGCCGCAAACTAGTTTTTCAGCCCGGAATCCGGCGCAAACAGCCGGCCGGTCTGGTGAGTGAAAAATACCACAACGATGATCCTCAGTCAGGTGTATACAGGCCACACCTGCCGGCTTTCCTGCGGGCATTTCGGGGAGGGGAGATGAGATGGAGGGCACAATGCAACACGCCCCGCAGTTTTGTCGACATTCCATGGGTTGCTATCTTTTTTGAATTTTGCAAAGAATTGAAATATTCAGGAAATATCCAATACAATTTTCTGTTTTATTACCTGTGCCCGTTCCGAAAAGACCTATTTTTGTCACCAGTATTAACACAATAGATCGTTAGATTATTAGATGTAAGAAAAATCCTATAATACTGATATACTGTGATTTAACCTGAGAAACGCTAAAA
>JAWOCV010000068.1:0-31319 GCA_046483585.1 Marinilabilia sp. | reverse complement strand
TTTTCTGTTGAAGCATCTTCCATTTTTTCAACAACCACAATTTCTGAAACAGGCATGGGCACTTCAAACCCTATTTCATCTTCCACATATATGGTTTTTCCTTCAACACGGGTTACAACACCACCTCCCACATCATTCAGGAATCTCACTTTGTCACCTGTTTGAACATCTGTATTCTTCATATTCCAATTCTTTTCCTTCATTTGTCCGCAAAGGTAAGAGGTTTGTTGGTTCTTCAGCAAAACAGAAGGTGTCTAAAAAGAGAAATATTGAAGAAAGCAGGTTTTTATTTAAAACAAAAGTGCAGCATCTCCGGAGCTTATCTAATTTAGTTTATAGAATTCGGGGAAGCAAGTGGTACTTTATTGGCAGACACAAATTACTCCCTTCAAATTCCAGACAATAAAAATATACAACAGAATTTGATTAATTTTGCAGCCGGAAAAAATCCCGGGCTTCAACCAAAAAACATTACAGGAAGTAAGGCGAGCGTGGGACCAAAAATGTCAGATTAATTGTTTCCCAACAAGTCAGGTTAATTAATTAGTGTCTGTCCATAAAGTACCACTTGCTGACCAGACACATGACCAAAAACAAACTTTGCTTAATTTTATAGACGGGCACTAATTACAGAATCAGAATGAATATTTCAATAGACCAGTACGATTACGACCTCCCGCCCGGGCGAATTGCCAAATATCCGTTGGAAGAACGCGATCATTCAAAGCTGCTCCATTATAAAAACGGAAAGATCAAAGATCATTATTTCACTGAATTACCCGATCTGATCCCTTCCAGTGCCATGATGATCTTTAACAATACAAAAGTGATTCGTGCCCGTCTGCCCTTTCACAAAAAGACGGGGGCACGAATTGAGATATTCTGCCTGGAACCTTCCCGGCCCTCTGATATAGCAATGGCTTTTGAACAGACACAGGAAGTTTCATGGAACTGTTTGGTGGGAAACCTAAAGAAATGGAAAGAGGATTCACTGGAAATGAACATTGAAGGAAGGGGGAAATCTGTTCTTCTAAAAGCCCAAAAAGAAGAAAAAACAAGGGAAGGCTATATTATCCGCTTCAGCTGGAACGATCCTGACCTCACTTTTTCTGAACTGATGGAAGCCATGGGAAAAACGCCGGTGCCACCCTATCTCGAACGTGATTCTGAAGAGATCGATACCGAACGCTACCAAACTGTCTATTCTCAGGAAAAAGGATCTGTGGCAGCCCCGACGGCCGGTCTTCATTTCACGCCGGATATTATGGCCCAACTTGAAAACAAAGGTATTTCCCTGCAAAACCTCACCCTTCATGTGGGCGCAGGTACCTTTCGACCGGTTAAAAGTGAAAAGATCAGCGATCATGAAATGCATACGGAGCATTTCAGGGTACCATTGGAAACATTAAAGGCCATCCGGGACCATAAAGGCCATAAAATTGCCGTCGGAACCACTTCCCTGCGAACTCTGGAATCCCTGTATTGGGCAGGTGTAATGGCAAGTACCGGGGAGTCATTCCATCACATCAAACAATGGACACCATACGATATCAATGGTACACTGCCCTTTGCTCAGGCGATAGACCACCTCTGTGATGCCGTGCAAAAAGAAGGGAAAACTCATTTTGAAGGATCCACCGCCATTATCATTGTACCCGGATATCAAGCCAGGTCTGTGGACGCCATAATAACCAATTATCATCAGCCCCGAAGCACCTTATTACTTCTGGTAGCAGCACTGGTTGGTCCCGACTGGGAGAGAATCTATTCCCACGCCCTTTCAAACAACTACCGGTTTCTGAGTTATGGTGACTCCTCTTTGCTCTGGCGATCGGACATTTAACCTGATCCTCGCCTTTGCAATTCTTCCTCCAGTATGGATTCAATATCACCACGGCACGAACCGCATACAGTGGCTGCATCGGTTTCATCCTGGATATCTTCAAGAGTGGAAAGATTTTTCTCACGAATAACTTTTATCAAATCGGCCTTTGTTAATTGAAGATGGCGGCATACAATATCATTATCTTCGAAATCTGTCATTTTTATCATTTTTAAAGGCATAAGCCTCGAATTCTACAAAAATTGTAATCCTCTCCTTATTCTGCTTTGACAAAATAGTTTATCAGCTTTTTACCTGCCTTAAATCATTAGCAATCAAACCCTGAAAAGAAATGTGTCAGAGCAGAAATGAAAACCCCGTACCAAACGGACAAATTAATAGGGTGAAATCTGGTTGCTACAAAAATTAAAAACTTCTCCCTTTCTAATTTTAAACGAATCGTATGAGTAAAAAGTTTATCTTGCAATGTAAAGTCTGGATCGTCTGCTCAATTTCCTATTCACTTCTTCAGATGATCTTGAACACAGACATTGTAAGTCAGAGATCTTCACCTTAAACGACGGCAAAATTCACTTTTTTCAAACTGTACTCATCTATTGGAACAATTTTTGATAAATTTAGAACCGGTAAAAAATTTGCCTCTTCAGGTAAATGAACCGCAAATACGAACTAACATAAAAATACAAAACCCATTAGTCTCATGGACCAAACTGTAGATATCAAAGAGCTGAATGAGCGAATCAAACAAGAAAGCTCGTTTGTTGATTTGCTGACCATTGAAATGAATAAAGTCATCGTCGGTCAGAAACATTTAATTGAAAGTTTGCTTACGGCCTTGTTGTCAGACGGGCACATTCTTCTGGAAGGCGTTCCCGGTCTCGCCAAAACACTTGCTATCACGACCCTTTCCAAAACCGTGAATGCCGACTTCAGCCGAATACAGTTTACACCTGATTTGTTACCTGCCGACTTATTGGGTACCATGATCTACAGTCAGAAAAGAGAAGAATTTCAGGTGAAGAAGGGACCGATCTTCACCAACTTTGTGCTGGCCGACGAAATCAATCGTGCACCTGCAAAAGTTCAGAGTGCCCTATTGGAGTCAATGCAGGAACGTCAGGTCACCCTGGGGGACCAAACGTATCCATTGCCCAAACCCTTCCTTGTCATGGCCACACAAAATCCCATTGAACAGGAAGGTACCTATCCGCTACCGGAAGCACAAGTAGACCGTTTTATCATGAAAGTGGTCATCGATTATCCTCAAAAATCGGAGGAGCAGATCATCATGCGCCACAATCTGGCCCATAAATTTCCTGAAGCCAACAACATCATTAACCCAGAAGATATCTTGAAGGCCCGGGAAGTAGTGAAAGATGTCTACATGGATGAAAAAATTGAAAAATACATCATCGATATTGTTTTTGCCACTCGATTTCCTGAACAGTATGATCTGGCAAAATTCCAGGATATGATATCATTCGGCGGATCCCCGAGGGCCAGCATTAGTCTCTCCCTGGCAGCAAAAGCCTATGCTTTCATCAAGCGCCGGGGATATGTGGTTCCGGAAGATGTCAGAGCCATTTGTCATGATGTCCTCCGCCACCGCATTGGCCTTTCATACGAAGCAGAAGCCAATAACGTCACTACAGAAGACATCATCAGTGAAATCCTGAATACCATTGAAGTACCTTAATAAAAGAAGGTAAGTAGTGGGATGGTAAGCAGTAATATACTTATCATTTAATTGACAATTGGTAACTGATAATTGATAATACCTTGGAAACAACCGATATATTAAAACGGGTTCGCCAGATTGAGATCAAAACGCGGGGGCTTTCCAGCAATATATTTGCGGGGGAATATCATTCGGCGTTTAAAGGACGGGGGATGATGTTCAGTGAAGTTCGTGAATACCAATACGGCGATGACATCCGGAACATAGACTGGAATGTGACAGCACGATTCAATCACCCATATATAAAGGTCTTCGAAGAGGAACGGGAGCTTACCGTAATGCTGATGATTGATGTTTCAGGCTCCCGTGAATTTGGAACAACCTGGCGTTTCAAAAAAAATGTGATCACTGAAATGGCTGCCGTATTAGCATTTTCTGCCATTCAAAACAACGATAAGATAGGGGTCATATTCTTTTCAGATCATATCGAAAAATTCATTCCCCCTAAAAAAGGGCGGAAACACATACTTTACATCATCCGGGAACTTATCAGCTTTACACCGGAAAATCGCCAGACCGATATTTCCGAAGCTCTGCGCTATCTCACCAATGCCATCAAGAAGCGTTGTACGGCATTTGTCATTTCCGATTTCATGGACGAAGGATTCGAAAACTCTCTTAAGATTGCCAACCAAAAGCATGATCTGGTGGCTTTAAGAGTTTTTGATCCCCGGGAAAAAGAAATGCCTGACATTGGATTTGTGAAATTGAAAGATGCCGAAACAGGTGAATATTACTGGGCCAACACCTCCAACCGCAAAACTCGTGATGCCTATAAAAGGTGGTGGTATAACAACGAGGAGAAGTTGAGTTTAGCCTTTTCCAAAAGCGGTGTGGACAGTGTGGCTGTTCCAACGGATGAAGACTATGTTAAAGCACTCATCTCTCTCTTTAAAAAACGCGCTTAAAATGGGGAAAAATCCATTTCTCAAATACATTATAATAGGTTTGTCCTTCGGATTTTTTGGAATAAATGGAGGTCACAATACCATGGCTCAGGATTTTTCCGTATCCGCCGCTCCCGACTCTACATTAATGGTTATTGGCGGACAAATGGACCTGACTCTCAAAGTGAATCAGAGTCCGGATCTTGAGGTCATATTCCCGGTGTTTACAGACACCATCACGGAAAATATTGAAATAGTCGATTCATCTGGTCCGGACACCAGCAAAATCAGCGATGATCGCATTTCGGTCACCCAGACCTATCGCATCACTTCCTTTGACAGCGGTCTTCACCACATTCCGCCTATGGAATTTGAGATTGCCCGGGAAGAGATGCAAGCAAAAAAACAAACACGCTCCTTTGGGATGAGGGTTGTAAATCCTTTTGAGGAAGTGGATCCGGAAAAGGGCATCACTGACATAAAAGCTCCGATCAATACCCCGTTCCGCTTTTCCGAACTTTATCGCTTTCTTCCCTGGATATTAGGCGGATTGGGTCTGGCTCTGTTGATCGCCGCAGGCATCTATTTTTACATTACGCGCCGTAATCCATTGAAAGCTCTTACCAAAGATAAGCCCAAAGAACCGGCTCATGTCATTGCTCTTAGAAAACTGGACCATATTAAAAAAGAGAAACTATGGCAAAAAGGGCAGGTCAAAGCATTTTACTCAGAATTATCAGACATTTTGCGTCATTATATTGAAGACCGGTATGACATTCCCGCACCGGAACAGATAACGCCCGAGATCATGGAATCATTACGTCATATTGATCTCCCCGATGACAATGTTGGGAAAAAAGTGAAGCAAGTCCTGGAACTGGCCGATCTTGTGAAATTTGCCAAGTTTGAACCTCTTCCTGATGAAAACGACCTGTCATTAATGAACGCGTATTTCTTTGTGAACCAAACCAAGTACGAAGAGCCCAAACCACCGGAGGAAGCGGCCAAAGAAATGCAACTGGAAAACAACGATAGCGAGGAACAATAAGTTGAACATTAAACAGAGCCCACAGGGATGAATTATACTTTTTTGCATCCGCACTTTTTCTATTTGCTTTTGATCCTGCTGCCAATGATCGGCTGGTATGTCTGGAAGCAGAAGGAATTACAAGCATCTTTACAGATATCTTCGCTGAAAGGATTCAGCCAGATCAAAAAATCACGAAAAACCTATTTAAGGCATATTCCTTTCGGACTAAGATGCCTGACCATAATATTTCTGACCATAGCCCTGGCCCGTCCTCAGTCTACAGACAACCTGAGGGATGTAACCACCGAAGGAATAGACATCATGATCTCGCTTGATATTTCAGGTAGTATGCAAGCGATGGATTTTGAGCCAAACCGGCTGGAAGCAGCCAAGGAAGTAGCTTCCGAATTTATTGCCGAACGTGAAAATGACAATATAGGACTGGTTGTTTTTGCAGCAGAAAGTTTCACTCAGTGCCCCCTAACCGTCGATAAAGCAGTTCTGACCAACCTGATCCGGGACGTTGAGATCGGTATGCTTAGGGATGGAACAGCCATCGGCCATGGGTTGGCCACATCAGTCAAACGAATAAAAGAGAGTGATGCCGAAAGCAAAGTCATCATACTATTAACCGACGGAGTAAACAACCGTGGTGAAATAAATCCGATTACAGCAGCCGAAATGGCTGAAAGTTTCGGTATACGCGTCTATACCATTGGCGTTGGCAGTGAAGGGAAAGCCCCATTTCCCATCAATACGGCTTTCGGACAACAAGTGCAGGAAATGGATGTAAAAATTGACGAAGAAATGCTGCAGGAGATTGCCGGCATTACAGGGGGAGAATATTTCCGGGCTACCGACGAAGATAAACTGCGTGGCATCTATGAAGAAATAGACCAGATGGAAAAATCAAAGATAGAAGTGAAAGAATACAGTCAACGATCAGAGGAATTCATTCTTTTCGGCATTCTGGCTCTGGCATTTTTGCTGACCGAAGTGCTGCTGAGAAATACAATTTTAAGGAATCTGCCCTGATCGATAATCCTGGAAGCCCTCAATGAGAGTTTCAACAGGTCAGAAAACAAAAAATATATTAAACACTAAACCAACAGGACTATGTTTCGATTCGGACATCCTGAATATTTATACCTGCTGCTGATCATTCCTGCTTTGGCTTTTTTGCAGCTCTATTTTCAATACCAGCGGAAAAAGAAGCTCCAAAAATTTGGTAATATGGAGCTTCTCAGTCATCTAATGCCAGATGTGTCATTCATCCGTCCGGTCGTTAAGTATTACCTTTTGCTATTGGCAACGATAGCCATTATCATCATGCTGGCTTCCCCGCAATTTGGTACAAAACTTGACGATGTGAAGCGGAAGGGAATTGAATTGATCATAGCGCTGGATGTATCGAATAGTATGAATGCAACGGATGTTGAACCAAGTCGGCTTTCGCGGGCAAAAAGGGCCATTGAAAGACTTACAAATAGATTGGTAAACGACCGGATCGGACTGGTGGTTTTTGCCGGAGAAGCCTATGTACAACTCCCTGTTACGACCGACTATGCCTCAGCAAAACTCTTTCTTTCAGGCATAAATACCGATGCAGTTCCCACCCAGGGAACCGCCATTGGATCAGCCATAAACCTGGCTGCCAACTCTTTCAGTCAACAAGAAGACATCAACAGAGCCATTGTGGTGATAACAGATGGGGAAGATCACCAGGAAAACGCCATAGAGGCAGCCAGAGAGGCCCTCGAAAATGATATTCAGGTTTACACTGTGGGAATGGGGAGCAGTGAAGGATCTCCGGTTCCGAGAACGCCCGGCGACAAAAGTAATTTCATAAAAGACGGGCAGGGAAATGTGGTGGTATCTAAGATGAACAGTGATCTGATGAAGCAAATTGCTGACGCAGGTAATGGAGAATATATTCCCGCCAATAATATCCGCCGGGGAATCAACAATCTCATTGATGAACTGGGAGAACTCGAAAAAAGTGAAATAGACTCAAAAGTATACACCGATTACGAAGACCAATTTCAGTATCTGGCAGGGCTGGCCCTGTTAATCCTGTTGATTGAATTCATCATTATGGACAGGAAAAACAAATTATTGATGAAAATAGATCTCTTTACAACGGAAGAGCAAAAAAAAGAATCTGAATAATATTATCATGACAGAATCAATTGGAAAAAGGATAAATGCATCCCTGTGAATTGTCTGATCATTGCCGAATGGAACCCGTCGACAGAAGATGCAGGTAGTCCACCGGTAAAGATTTTGTAAATTAACTCCCTGATTCATTAAGGGAGCAAGTATTGAATGGATTTGTAAACTCTTTGCTGCATACGAGTACAATGGAGACTAAAAAAGACCAATCAAACATACCAATTGAAACAAACTGTCAGTTTGAATCATTAAAACAGAGATTGCCATGCAAATAAAATACATCCTGATTCTTTGGGTTATTTTAGCAGGTTCATTATTCGAAGCCACTGCTCAAAATGAGAGACGCTTCATACGGAAAGGAACCGATTATTATGAAAACGAAGAATATGTAGAATCGGAAGTGGAATTCCGTAAGGCCATTGAAAAAGAACCTGGCAGTTTTGAAGCACGTTTTAACCTTGGTGACGCACTGTTTAAACAGGAGAAGGTAGATGAAGCCATCGAACAATATCAATCATTAACCAACAGAACAGAAGATAAAGAAAAACTGTCGGATCTTTATCACAACATTGGCAATGGTTTTTTTGTCAGGCAGGAACTGGAGAAAAGCATTGAGGCATACAAGGAAGCTCTTCGAAACGACCCTGACGACGATGAAACCCGCTATAACCTGATCGCAGCACAAAAACTTCTGGATGAGCAGGAGCAGGAGCAGGACCAGGAAGATGAACAGGAACAAGAAGAAGAACAAGAACAAGAACAGCAGGAACAAGAGCAGCAGGAACAGGAACAAGAACAGCAAGAACAAGAACAGCAGCAACAACAACAGCAAGAAAGTGATGGTATGTCACAAGAAGACGCAGAACGCATTTTAAGGTCTATTGATGAAGACGAAAAAGACATCCAGGAAAGATTGAGAAAAGCAAAAGAGCAACAGCAGAGACAAATTGAGAAAAACTGGTAATATTTATTGTTACCTTAACAAATACAATCGCCACAACAGTAACAAAGTATTGATGTCGGACCATATCTGTAGTTGCCTCAAAAATGAATTCTCCTGACACCAAATCAGGAGAGAGCTTTTGCAGATTATTAATAAGGATAAGGAATGGTTCGTTGAATTTTTGTCAAACATTGTATTTCAGTTGTTTGAATGTTTGATGTTTATTGCATTAAATAACAGTTTATCAGTATTATACAAATCATATTTTATCTAACAAAAACCCTAAATCATTTAAAATATGATGCTTAACTAATTTTGTTGGTTCTTTGGTTATGTCGCAAAAGAGAGCAACCTTTCTCTTCAGCTTTGAGCTTTCAGCTTCGAGCTTCCAGCTATGTTAAAACCAATGATTCAAAATCAAAAACCTAACAGCCAACAGCTAACAGCCAAGAGCTATCAGCTAACATCTAATCATCTAACGATCTATTGTATAATGAAGCCTTATTTAATTTACATATTAACATTTCTTCTGATCCCGTTTTCTCTGCATGCGCAGGACGTGGAATTTGAAGCATCTGCTCCAAACTCTGTCAAAAAAGGGGAACGATTCCAACTGGTTTATTCTGTTAACCAAGAAGGCAACAACATAAGGGTTCCAGATATGGACGAATTTGAAAAATTGATGGGCCCTACAACCTCTCAACGGTCACAAGTTCAGATCATCAACGGTGAAGTAAGCCGGGAGCAGGAATATTCCTATACCTATATTCTAAAAGCCAATCAAACAGGTACATTCGAAATTCCGGCAGCAACCATCGAAGTTGATGGCGAAAAATATGAATCGAACAGTCTATCCATAGAAGTCATAGAAGGGAAAGAAGGAGACAATGGTCAAGAAGCAACCTCAAGCGGGGAATCAGGCTCCATTTCTGATGATGACATCTTCGTGACAATGACGGCCGATAAGTCCACTGTATATAGAGACCAACCCGTCTTGCTGACAACAAAAATCTATACACGCGTTAATCTTGAAGGCATATCCGATATCGACCACCCCTCTTTTAAAGATTTCATTACCGAAGATATGGACGAAGAGGATAACATTCAATGGTCAATGGAAAATGTGGACGGTAAGACTTACAGGGTTGGAACCTACAACAAGAAAATTCTCTTCCCCCAAAAAAGCGGAAACATCAATATAGAACCCATATCATTTGAGTTTCTGGTACGCATGCGTCAGTCCAGGCAATCAAACAATGTATTCGACAACTTCTTTGACACCCACCGGACGGTAAAAAAGACTGTGACATCCGATGGTCTTTCACTCAATGTCAACTCTCTTCCCTCCCCTGCTCCTGATAACTTCTCCGGCATTGTAGGTGATCTTCAAATGAATGTGGATGTTTCGCGAAATCAGGTAAAAACAGGTGATGGAATTACCATTACCACAGAACTTTCGGGGACCGGAAATATGAAAATGGCTGATGCTCCTGAGATAGACATTCCGTCTGATTTCGATATTTTTGATCCCAATTCATCAAGTGATCTGACAACAACCACTTCCGGTCATAAAGGGACCAGAACATTTGAGCAATTGATCATTCCACGCCATTCAGGAACCTTTGAGATCCCGCCGGTAAAATATAGTTATTTCGATCCTTCAAGGGGAGAATATCGAACACTGAATAGTGACCCGATCACAATAGAAGTGGAACGCAGCGGAGATGGCTCGGGGGAAGACAGTGCGCGATCCCGGTCTGGTCCATCTGGTCGTAACCGGGAAAGAGTACAGGTTCTTGGCAAGGATATTCGTTATATAAAAACGGGTCCTGCATCATTGAAACCAGCCAATACATTCGTGTTCGGATCATGGCCATTTGCTATGGGCTACCTCATCCCCCTGTTATTATTCATCATAATTTCAGTTGTTTACCGACAAAAGATCAAAGAAAACGCCAACACACAATTGAAAAAGACCAAACGTGCCAATAAGATAGCCCGGAAAAGGCTTAAAAAGGCAGCACATCTCCTCAAAACAGGGGATAAAGAAGCCTTTTATGAAGAGCTCTCAAAAGGTCTTTGGGGATATATCAGTGACAAACTCACCATTCCTGTGGCTGAATTAACCAGTGACAATGTCCGTCAGGAACTGGAAAGAAACGGAGCTGAAGAGAACAATATCTTAAGGCTCATGGGAATACTGGATACTTGTGAATATGCCCGTTATGCTCCCTCAGGGGACGAAAGCCAACGTGAAGACTTGTATAAATCTTCGGTGGAAGTGATCAGTAAACTTGAAAACAATCTGAAAAACATCAAAAAGAAGAAATGATTTTCAATATCACTGATATGCAAATGATCACAACAGCAGAAAAATGATCAGGGAAAAGAAAAAACAGATTAAAAGACATTCAGACCATGAAGACCATTTTAAATACAATTTTTCTTGTTCTCTTCTTGTCCGTAAGCCTATACGCTCAGGAAGACCAACGGTTTGCACAGGGAAACCAGTTTTATTCAGAAGGACAATATGAAAAAGCCATCGAAAAATACGAGGAGGTGATCCAATCGGGCCTGGAAAGTGCCAATCTCTATTACAACCTCGGAAATGCTTATTATAAAACAGACCAGCTACCGAATGCCATTCTCAATTATGAGAGGGCACTTTTGCTTGCACCCCAGGACAGGGATATTCGTCACAATCTTGACCTTGCATATAATCAAACAGCTGACGATATCGAACAGGTAGAGTCGTTTTTCATAAGTGAATGGTTCCGGGACCTGCGTAACCTTAACGACTCGGACGGATGGGCCATTTGGTCTATGGCTGCATTCATTCTTTTTCTTGCTGCCTTAGGATTTTACTTTTTCGGTCGAAATATTGCGCTGAAAAAAACAGCCTTTTCATTGGCTTTAATTCTCCTTATCACTTCGGCCACAACTTTTACTTTCTCTTATTATCAAAAGGAAAAGCTGGAAAACCGGGATCATGCCATTATTTTCGCATCATCCGTTAACATTAAAAGTTCTCCGGATCAAAGCGGAACCAATCTTTTTGTCCTGCATGAAGGAACCAAAGTTGAGCTGCTTAACAATCTTGGAGAATGGTGGAATGTCAGACTTGAAGACGGAAGTGAAGGATGGATCCATGAATCGGATATAGAGGTAATCTAATATTCCCGAATACATAGGCCCTGCTGAATAAGTCAGCAGGCCAATTATTGATTTCTTTATTGATTTTCTTTTTGGCATTGACCCAAAAAGAAACAAAAGGTCTAGTTCGTTTAAACCTATCAGCCGGCCTGCCGTTTTAAAAATATACCACCATTCATTTTATTGTTTTTACATCAAAATATCAGAATGATTCGTTTTCATAAACCGTCAGGCAGGCCCGCGAAAGCCAAAATTTTCACCCATTGCGCAAGGCCGAGAGAGTCCCCCATTTTGGCTTTCCTCTATCCGCCGGCCTGTCTGCCGTTTTTCATATTTGAAACCTGTTATATGAGCAAATATTCGTTTGAACATCAAGCTTTATTTTTCATAACCCGCCAGGCAGGCCTGCCTGCCGTTTAAAATAAATAAAACCATTTATTTTATTGTTTTTACATTCAAATATCAGAATGATTCGTTTTCATAAACCGTCAGGCAGGCCCGGAAAACGGACAGGCCATCCCGCCGTTTGAATAATAACATGTTTAGCTTTTTTGAAACCTTCACTTAAAACAGAAAAACACTAAATTCTTTTATTGAAACCCTGTTCCGGGTTAAGAAGTGCAAAGCTATCTCTGGTTTTTTACAAAAAAACTTGCACTTCCACAAATAAACAAAGTTATAACACTCTCAAAATAAGCATAATATTTATTTTTCAGCAAGCCCTACCAAAATCCCGATAAAAGTTTTTGTGGCTTTTGGGTTGAAACCGCAAAAGCCTACAAAACTAATATCGGGATCAAACAGTCCGGATTTTTACGGCAATCATTCTGATTTTCTTAACGCGATTTTATTAGGGCGAAAATAGACCCCCTTTTCTGAGAAACAATTAAAAAAAGCCTTCATATTCAAGACTGCTGAAATATTTCAATTTAATTCTCAGAAGAGAACGAATAAGGATAAGCTTCCTCATCGGTACCTCTTGACTTATTGGGTTCTTCACTCATTTCAAATTTCAGATGGGCGCCATCCATCAGATCAAAATAATTGACGTAATTTTTGTTCCATGGCTTGCCGTCGATGTACATTTTGTCGATGTAGCGGGTTTCGTCGGTATTGCCGGGCGCTTCAATGGTGATCTTATTGCCGTTTTCCAGTTCGATCTCCATTTCAGGAAAGAGCGGTGATCCCAGCACATATTGGTCACTTCCGGGTGTGACGGGATAGAATCCCATGGAACTGAACACAAACCAGGCAGAGGTCTGGCCGTTGTCTTCATCCCCGCAATAGCCATCGGCTTCAGGTGTGTAAAGGCGTTCCAATACCTCACGGGTCCAGTACTGGGCTTTCCAGGGCTGACCGGCATAGTTGTAAAGGAATATCATATGCTGAATGGGCTGATTGCCATGGGCGTATTGCCCCATGTCGACGATCTCCATCTCACGGATCTCATGAATGGGAAATCCGTAGTAACTGTCGTCAAAATCGGGGGGCATGGTAAATATAGAATCAAGCATATGAACGAAGGTATCTTCACCCCCCATCAGGTTGATGAGTCCCTCCACATCGTGAAATACCGACCAGGTGTAGTGCCAGCTGTTGCCTTCGGTAAAGGCATCGCCCCACTTCAAAGGATTAAAAGGCTCCTGGAAGGTACCATCTTCATTCTTTCCACGCATCAGGTTGGTTTCGGGATCGAACAAATTGCGGTAGTTCTGGCTTCGTTTTTTAAATCGTTCGATCTCTTCTTCCGGCCGATCCAGCTCTTTGGCCAGTTTCCAGATGGTCCAGTCGGCAAAGGCATATTCCAGCGTACGGGCGGCACTTTCGTTGATGCCCACATCATAAGGCACATAGCCAAGGTCATTGTAATACTCATGGCCCAGACGACCGGTTGCCTCTACGTCGGGATGCACATTTTTGGTGCCGTGGAGAACCGCTTCATACAAAGTTTCCATATCGTATCCGCGCATGCCTTTCAGCCAGGCGTCTGCCACAATGGTGGCCGAGTTGTTTCCGATCATCACGGAACGGTGGCCCGGACTGGCCCATTCGGGCAGAAATCCACTCTCTTTGTAGGCATTGACCAATCCGGCCTGGAATTTCTCATTCATGGACGGATACATCAGATTAAAGAAGGGGAAAACGGCACGGAAGGTGTCCCAAAAGCCATTGTCGGTGAACATATAACCAGGCAATACTTCTCCGTTATAGGGACTGTAATGAACGCGGTTGCCGTCTTCATCATATTCATAAAACTTGCGGGGAAACAGCAGCGTACGGTAAAGTGTCGAATAGAAGATCTCGGTATTCCCGGGGGTTCCACCCCTGACCTTCATGCGGCCCAGTTCTTCGTTCCAGATCTTTCGGCCCTCGGCCCGGATGGTTTCAAAATCTTTATCGCCAATCTCGGTATCCAGATTACGCTGAGCCTGCTCATGACTGATGAAAGAAGAAGCCACACGCGCATTGACTTCCTCTCCCTTGCGGGTGGAAAATCCAATGACTGCTCCTGAATGTTCACCCTCTGTCTCTGCCTGGCCGGTAATGAGCGAATCCTCCTGCCATACGGAAGTATATTCAAAAGGCTTATCAAACTCGATCACAAAATAATTCTTAAAATTATCGGGAACGCCGCCATTATTGCGGGTAGAATAGCCGATAATCTTGTTTTCTTCGGGCAAAACCTTCACATATGAACCCTCATCATAAGCATCGATCACCACGTAAGAGCTGTCCGACTCGGGGAAGGTAAAACGAAAACTAACGGCCCGGTCGGTGGGGGTTAATTCAGTGGTGACATCATATTCGGCCAGGTAAGCCTTGTAATAATGAGGCAGAGCTTCCTCCGCTTTATGGGAGAACCAACTGGCTCTTTCTTCTTCATCAAAAACCACTTGTCCGGTAATCGGCATCAGCACAAAATTACCGTAATCGTTCATCCAAGGACTGGGCTGATGGGTTTGTTTAAATCCCCGGATCTTATCGGCATCGTAGGCATATTGCCACCCGTCGCCCATTTCGGCCGTCTGAGGTGTCCAGAAATTCATGCCCCACGGGCGGGCAATGGCTGGATAAGTATTTCCGTTGGAAAGGCTGAACTTGGAATCGGTTCCCATCAGGGGATTCACAAAATCAACCGGCTCTTTGTCTAAAGGTGCAGTCTGTTGAGCAAACCCTTCAGCCAAAAATCCAAATAAACCGGCAAACATAAACACACCGGTAATAAATCGTAATCGTTTCATAAGTTATATTTTTACATTATTTCAATGACATACACAATAAACCGGAATTACCTCCTCTGTCCCACAATAAAAAACGGGTCCGGACAGGCAACCTCTTTTCTTTAAATCGATGAAGGCCTGGTCTCCGGAATACAAATTTATCATTTTTTTGTCAAAGACACATCACTTTTTACAATACACAAAAAAAGTTGACCGTATGCATGCGCAACAGCCAACCTTCAAATCAAAAGCTGAGTTAAATACTCCTGAACATGGAGCAGAGCATACAACTCAGGCATAATATAGTTCCCGGCCCTTCTGAGAAGGGAAAGAAGTGTGTTTATTGCTGTTTCAGATAGTTGTGTGTTCCGGGAAATATTTTAGCAAATGAGTGCCGTGCAAAAACACACGACACCCACTTTTTGTCTCAATTTATTCCGATTCCGTGGAATATCCCGGATTCTGATCCAGTTCGGGATTCCGCTGCATTTCATTATTGGAAATGGGGAATAAAAGATGTTTTTCCTGGAAAGCTTTTCCCCAGACATTTTCGTGTCCGACAACATCAACAAAGTTGACTTCCCCCGGATTGCTTTCACTTGTCTCGGGATATTGACGGGTTCTTTGAATGTCCGACCAAATGCGGTATTCAAGTGGCAGTTCACGCAGCCTCTCCTTCCATACCTCTTCAACAAAGGCTTGTTCCGAAAGACCTGACAATTCACTGACAATGTCGCCACGATCGGTTTCCCAGTATGCTCTGCTTCTGACATCAGCGAGATAACCAACAGCTTCACCGGTTACACCTTCAGATCTTGCGATGGCTTCGGCAGCGATCAGCAATACCTCTGCATAGCGATAAACCAATACATCCTTGCCTCCACGCCCGGTCTCAAACAAAGCCCGGTCGTCATGCCATAAGTAAGGTGATACATCATAAGTGCGGGTAACTTCCTCACCGTCGTCCATATAAGTCAGTGATGAATGGAAGAACTGCTTTTCCTGTATTCTCAGATCCTCATCGGATTCATAGACCTGAAGAAGTTCTTCCACGGGCCGGTAAGCATTATTCGTAATGCTATACTGAAAGATGCCCCAGGTGGCGGCTCTGTTGGGATAAGAGTACGCGGGAAGATAGTTGTTCTCAGCAATGCCTGTCTCATATTCAATGACATAAAGATACTCGCGTTCCGACTCGGAAGTGCGCATCTTGTTATAAGCACTGTTTGACAGCTCTTCTCCGTGCTCGATCAGTTCATAATTCCCGGAGGTGATAATCTCGCGGGCAGCATCGGCAGCATCGCCATAGTGATTGGCCTGAACAGGATGACCGCTCATGGTCAGATAAACATCGGCCAGTAAGGCTCCAACCGATCCTTTAGAAATTCTGAAATCATTCATCGGCATGGGTTGATCATCCAGTCCCCCTTCGTTCATAGCAAATTCCAGATCTTCAATGATCAAATTGTAAATCTGCTCTGCATCAGCGCGCTCCAGGTACATATCGGCCAGGGTTTCATAAGGTTCAGTGATCAGAGGCACACCTCCAAAAGTTTTTACCAGATGGAAGTAATTCAGGGCCCTGAAAAAACGGGCCTGTGCTTCCAGTTCATTGGCTTCACTCTCACTCAAACCCTCCGTATCAGGGATATACTTAATGGCATTATTGGCCCTTGAAATAGCTGTATAACAGGGGTCCCAAATATCATCCAGATATCCCGACATATTGACCGGAGAAAGAGTTAAATTGTGAGCCTCTTCCACGTGTACTTCCTGCCCTTTGTATTCATTGTCGAAAAAACCGGACATATAGCCACCGATCATCATGGTGGTTCCGCGGTAAGCACTACCAGCACCAAAGAAACCGGGAACCCCGTCACGATACAAACTGTTAACAGCATCCTGTGCATGAGATGGCTCTGTAAAATACTGATCCACACTCATCTCACTTTTCGGTTTTTCTTCAAGGAAATCCTCACAGGAAGCCATAAACAACAGTCCTGTGAATAATATGATTATTTTTTTCATTTTCAATTGCTTTTAGAGTTAGACCTTAAAATTTCATATTAACACCTAACGTAAAGGTCCGTGGCTTGGGATACTGGAAAAAGAACATATTCTGTCCCCATTGATTGCCACCCCACGAAGTAGCTTCCGGATCATAACCCTTGAAATCGTCTGAATGAAGGACAAATGCATTTTCAATGCTTCCGTATACCCTGAGCTGCTTAAATCCGGAGCTTTCAAGAAACGTATCATCAAAATTGTATCCAAGAGATATAAGACTACCACGCACATATGAACCATCGGCGACCCAGTGGTCATCGATTTCACTGTTTTGTCCGCTCAGGGGAGCATTCCGGATCTGCTGAACCATGGTGTTCTGGTTGTCCTCAGTCCATCCATCTTCCAGGATGGTGGAGAGACCGTTGGCATATCCTGTACGGTCTTCAGTTGAGTGGAAGAACTGTTGAAGGATCTCTACCCCCATAACAAACTGAAGATCTAACGTCAGATCGAAGTTTTTGTAGTTTACACGGTTGATAAAACTTCCTGTCCAGTCGGGAATACCCTTTCCAATGATCTCTTTTTCTTCAGAACGTTTGGCTTCACCGGGCACATCGCCAACCTCAGCAGCTTCATCAGCTTCGTCGGTGTCCCAGGTTCCCAGACGACGGTAGCCATAGAATGAGCTCAAAGGTTCACCCACGCGAAGAATGATCTGACTGCCTGATACCCACCAGGGACCGGGGAAAATGTCTTCATCGTTCTCGCCCAGAGCTTCAATCTGGTTCTTATTATAATTCAGGTTAACACTTGAGGTCCATCTCAGGTCCGGAAGATCAACATTTGTTGTGTTTAACATGAAATCAAGTCCCCGGTTGGAAACCTCTCCAATGTTGTCAATGACGGACCCAAAGCCTGTACTGTGGGGAACCGGGCGGTTCAAAAGTAGATCGGTGGTCAGCTTGTAATAGTAATCAAGCTCCATGGATATTCTGTTATTGAAAAGCCCAAGATCAAAACCGGCATTAAACTGTTTGGTCTTCTCCCATTCCAGTTCGGGATTGGGAAGTCGATTGACAGAACTACTGGTCTCGCGGCTTCCATCCATCAATACTGTACCCGATCCTACGGTAGCCAATGAACGGTATGTACCAATCTCGGTGTTACCCGTAATACCATAACTGGAACGGAGCTTCAGTAAGTTGATCATTGAACTGCCGTCCATAAAGCCTTCATTGGAAACAATCCACCCCAAACCTGCGGAGGGGAAATAACCATATTTGTTGTCGGCCCCAAAACGTGACGATCCATCGGCACGACCTGTAAACGTAAGAAGATAACGTTCATCGTAGGTATAACTACCTCTGAGGAAATATGAGTTCATAGCCCAGCGTTCGCTGAATGAGGAGGGATCGGATGGATCAGAAGCTGCACCAACATTGTTGTATTTGAAGAAGTCATCAGCAAACCCTTCAGTGGCAATATTGTTGGAACGATATGTTCTTTCCTGCCAGCTTAAACCCAGTACCGCGCTCAACCGATGCTTGTCAAAAACCTTATCATAATTCAGGAAGGTTTCCTGTTGCCAGTATAATCTTTCTGAATTGGCTATCTCGGCCCGGCCGTTGGGATCTGAAATATTGATCAGATCTTTCGGACTGTAAAAACGCCATTCATGCAAGTTATTGTCTATACCGATTTGGGTCTTAAGATCAAGACCTGGCATCAAATGGAAAGTAAAAAAGGCATTACCGAAAACCTGGGTGTCATTGTTCAGCCTCTCCTGGGTTTTTAGAACATGAACAGGATTTGGAATGGCTTCCAGTCCATAATCATCGTCAATGGTAAAAGTATTGGACCACTCTCCATCAGGGAACCTGACCGGGAAAATGGGCGGCATTTCGATCATGGAACGACGTGGCATCTGGTGCCCGCCACCTTCTTCAACCTGGTTTTCCCAGGTTCTGTTAACCGATAGGTTCATACCAAAAGACAACCAGTCTTTGATGTTGGCATCGTAAACCAATTTCCCGTTGACACGTTTCATCCAGGAATTAAGCATGATGCCTTCATTATCTGAATAATTCAGAAAAGCACCAAAAGAGGAATTTTCTCCGCCATGCTGAACACTCAATTGATGATTGTGTGAAACAGCGGTACGGGTGGCTTCTTCCTGCCAGTCGGTGTTATACCGGGGATTGCCCTGCGAATCGAACAAACGCGGATCATCTCTTGTCAGGACCGGCTCATCACCAGGGTCATAATCATTATACTTGGGAGCATTGTCATACCCGGTTTGCAAAACTTCCATCCAACCGTCGGCGTCCAGTAGATCCATCTTGTTCCGGAGTTGTCCTACACTCATGTATGTATCATAACTGAAGGTCACTCCTTTTTCGTCGCCGCCCCGTTTGGTGGTAACCAGCAGTACCCCATTGGCCCCACGGGCACCGTAAATGGCTGTTGCGGAAGCATCTTTCAACACTTCAATGCTTTCAATGTCATTGGGATTCAAACGGTCAAAGTTTTCCATTACCACACCGTCCACCACATACAAAGGCTCAGATGATGAATTGATGGTACCAATACCGCGGATCATAACACGGTTACTGCCCGTTGGCGATCCGGAATTGTTGAAAATATTGACACCGGAAACCTTACCGCGAAGCCCCTGCAGAGCATTAAACGAAGGTTTCTCCAGAAGCTCCTGAGAAGAGGCCGTACCTACCGAACCGGTCACGTCAGATTTACGCTGGGTACCATAACCCACGACAACAACCTCATCAAGTTCTGAAACATCGGAAGTCATTTCCACATCGATCGAACTGCGTCCGTCTACATCAATTCTGGCTTCGCGAAAACCAACAAAGGAGAATACAAGAACGGTGTTGGGATCATCTACTGTCATTGAGTAATTTCCCTCCATATCCGTGATCGTACCTCTCGTAGTCCCTTCAACAACAACATTGACACCGGGAATGGGTTCCCCCTCCGGATCGGTAACCTGTCCCGAAACGGTAAGTTCATCCTGGGTGACCACAGTGGCCTCAGGATTATCTTCTTTCATGACGACTACGTTTTCGCCAATAATCTCGAAGGCATACCCCTCTCCCGAAAAAATATTCATCAACAACTCTTCCACACTGGTGTCCTCATAATGGAAAGAATACCGCTTTTCCAGATCGAGCTGATCGTTCTTGAAAAAGAAACCAAGATCACTCTCGTTCTCAATGGCCCGGAATACATCAAGAATGGTCGCATCTTCAACGGACAGATCGGATATCCGCTTTTGTGCTTCGGTTGTTTCGGCCGTCATTGTAAGACCGAAAAAAACCAACATAATAAGGGAAAGCTTCATAACGCGCAGAGGTTTTTCCCAGTTGTGTCGTTGCCAACACAACATCGTCCAAATTTTTTTCATAAATTTGCAATGTTTTAGGTTACACATGTGAAACTGTTGACGCAGTTTCGTTAACTATTTAAAATGACAGGCACATTGTTGACGCAATGTGTCTGTTTTGCTTTACTCAAAGATCACCACACAACTCCCGTCTTCTTTGTCCTCAACAGTATAATCCATTTCTGATGATAATTCAAGCACCTGAAGCAGGTGTTCCATACTGGTACGTCGTTTGATCACGCCGGTGAAAACTTCCTCTTTAATGGCTTCATCCTCAAAGAAAATCTGCACATCGTACCACTCTTCAAGTTCTTTGGCAATCTGGCCCAACGTTTTGTCCACGAACACAAATTTGCCTTGTTTCCACGCAGTGATAAACTCCTGATCGGCCTCGCGGATGGAAATGGATCCGTTCCCGATCTCATAATCGAAAACCTGGCCGGGAATTATTTCAGTGACAAGATCCTGATCATCTTTCATGAAATTAATATCCCCTTCAAACAAGGCCACACTGATCCGTTCTTTGTCGCGATCATAATTGACATTGAATTCGGTGCCCAGATCATGCACTTGAAAATCACCGGTCTGAACGATGAAATCCCGCTCCTCCCTGTGAGGAATATCAAAGTAAGCTTCTCCTTTAAGATCGACTACTGTTTTTTTCGAACCGAAAATATCAATATTAACTTCTGAACTTGAATTGAGCCATATTCTGCTGCCGTCTTTCAATTCCACCTGCGAAATGTTTCCTTTCGGGGAACTCAGGGCTATGGATTCGGGTGTAAAAGACGGAAACCCGGGCAAAAGAAACCTTCCGGCTATCAGAGCGATCACCAGTACGGCTGCAACACCCGATATAACAGGCCACAACCGCTGACCACCGGAAGTTTTGGCATGAACGTTATGCCAAAAATGCTCGAATGATCGTTTACGGGTTTTTTCCGATGTACGATGAGTTGCCATATGGTGAGCCACCCACAATTTTTCAAATGCCATGAACTCCCTCTTCCGCTGAGGAGACTGCTCCAGGTCTTTGAAAAATTCACTCCGCTCCTTACACGTAGCCCGGCCTTTTAAAATATGCAAAAAATACTCTTCCAATATTATTCTTTTTTAACCTTAACACGTCAACCAGGGCGTTCCCTATCTAAAAACTGAACTTTTTTTAATGTTTTTTACAATTAGGTGATTGTCAGGAATATAATTTTATACCTCCCCCTGTGAGGGCGGTTTGGCTTACATTTACAAAGAATAACAAATAATCTGACAAGGGGGGTAAAGCATGCCAAAAACAATGGCAGGGTCAAAAGCACATAAGAAATACAGACATCAACTTTTTTTCCGAATAACGCGGTACCGCCCCGGCTTGAAGGGGCTAAAGGCGTAAAAAAATCAGCATAACCTGAATCAGGGGCAAATACTCTTTCAGTTCCTCACGCAACAATTTCAGGGCTTTGGAAATACGGGCCTCCACAGTTTTGGGACTGATCTCCAGTCTTGTTGCTATCTCCTGATATGTGAGGTTGTCGTAGCGGTTTAACTTAAAGGTGGTGCGAATATTTTCGGGTAATCTCTCAATGGCTTCTTCAACCAAAACAAGAAGAGATTCCACTTCGCTGAATGAATCGCCAAAAGCGTCCAGTGCTTCCTGCTTATATTTCAGTTCCGGTATAAGATAATCGCGGTTGTTCCGGGCAATGATCTCCTGCTCCCGAAGGTAATTGAGGCAACTGTTTTTGGTGATGGTATAGAGGTAATTCTTTACATTGGTGTTGTTGTGAATGTCTTCCCTTCTTTCCCATAATTTCATAAACGCATCCTGGACAAGCTCCCGGGCCCTTTCCCGGTCACCGATGTATCCGGAAGCCAGGTAAAAAAGCATATCAAAAAATTCCATATAAATGGTTTCGAATGCTTTCTTTTTGCCTGCTTTCAGGCCGGAAATATCTATGGTTACGTTTATCATTCTAAGCAGCCTCTAATAAATACTCACAAAGGTATACATAAATTAACAACAAACAAGGGTCATCCTACACCACTTTCAAAAAAAATTAAGACAAGTATCTTACTTCAATAGATCGTTAGATTATTAGATGTAAGATGCCTGCCTGGCGGTTTATGAAAAATTAGACTTGTTGCACAAACCAAAGTTTGTTTTATATAGCAGGATTGTAATAAGCAAACGGCAGACGGGTAAGAAAATTCGTACAATACTGATATACTGTGATTTAACCTGAGAAACGCCGAAATTTTAAATAATTGAAATACAAGGCATTACAAAAGTTTAACGAACTATTATTACTTTTCAGATTGACAATTGTCCCGGGCCCAAACGTTAAGTTCATCTATGGCTTTCATTAAAACGCCTGCCGATCCTCTGAAAGTTCCTGAACCATGGGGCTCTCCGGAAACCGAATACCATTCATAAAACCCGTCATGCTCAAGTACACGGTCAATAAAAGGCTGAAGATGCTCATAGGCTTCTTCATAGAACCCGTTTTCGACCAGGGCAATGATCATACGTCCGCCAAACCAGGTCCAATCTCCCCCGTTTTGATATTGATAGGGTTCAAAGCCTTCATTGACAAAACTGCCCTCCGGATAGGGCGGATAAAGCGTCAAGCCAATGCTCTGCGCCCCTGATTGTTTTTGGTTTTCTACCATTTTTTCGAGGGAAACAAGAATTTCTTCTCCGGAAAGAACACCGGACTGAGCTGCTACAGCGGTCCCGCCATGATAAAAAATGTCCTTTTCATCAAATGAATGCCCCTCAAAAGGATCAAATGTAATATAAATATGGGGAATAAACTTCTGCTCATCTTCATCCCACAAATGTTCTCTGACAGCCGTTTTGACCTCATCGTAAACATTCTGCCAATGAGATTTTACCGACTCATCTTCGCTAAGCTCAACAAAATTTTCCAGGGCGATCAGGAACATGGCATTATCATAAATGTCAATAGCCGGCGCACTGTATTCATCATATTTGGTGCCGTTTACCGAGGGATCATGCAATGATTGAACATCGCCCCAGTCAGTGGTGGTTGCCCCCCAGAGAAGGCCGTATTCTTCATTGAACTTCCATTTCATCAGGTAATCCAACGAAAATGCCAGCCGTTCATATACGGTTTTCCCATTGACTTCCTCCTCAAGAACCGCCCGGTCACCGGTCTTTTTAATGTATTTGTAAAATGCCTGAATAACGGAAGTTTCCTGATCGGTTTCAACGGTGTTTTTGTGAAACACATAACCGGGCATATCGTAACGGCTGTGGGTGGCATAATTATCGGCAGTACGCTCCGGCGGTACAGCTTCATACCCGCCTGGCATATTTCCGTCAAACCCCTGAAACTTCAAAAAGCCGATAAGGGCTTCCCGTACTTTTTCACTCGGCATCACATCAATGGAATGCAGAATAAAGGTGTTAAGATCGCGGGCCCATACCTGCCGGTAACCATCTCCTGCATTAAAACCAGTTTCCAGAATCTCATACCCCATTTCTTTGACAGTTGCCAGTCGCTCATCTTCAAGAATCTGGCAGGCCAACTCCTTCTGAGCATTCATCCATACCGGGGAAAGTAAAAGGATGAAAGCAATGCCCCAATTTTTTATTGTTTTTTCTTTCATACAATAGATCGTTAGATTTTTAGATGTAAGATGTAAGATGATTTGTATCGATCTGATATACTGTGTTTTATCAAACACAAGGTTTTGATCAGAAACAATTGATTTACAGCTTATTGAAAAAGTTTAACGGAGTATTATTTCATAAGAAACTTCTTTAAAAACTATTATAGATTCTTCGCAAGCAACCACTCAACCAACAACCAGCAACAAATTGACCAATTAACCAATTAACCAAGCAACCAGCAACCAGCAACCAGCAACCAGCAACAAGCAACAAGCAACCAGCAACCAGCAACCAGCAACAAGCAACCAGCAACCAGCAACAAGCAACAAGCAACCAGCAACAAGCAACAAATTGACCTATCGACAGCTGATGAGCCTCACGAATTAACGAATTGACCAATTGACCAATTGACCAATTGACCTACCGACCTAATGACCTATCCCCCTCCCCTCCCATCTCCAACTCCAGTTTTCCTCCCTGAAGAAGGCGGCTGGCAGGGAAAGAGAAACTGTCTAACGGCTCTCCGTTTAGTTTGGCCGATTGCACATACTTGTTTTTCCTCGACACATTATTGGCCTCAATGACAAATTTTTCACCTCTTCCAAAACGACCGCCGAGGTCGATCTCGATTCTTGGATACAGTGGACTGGCAATTTCATAAACGGGTTCTGAGCGGGTGCCCCCATCCGTCTGAAACAATCCCATAGAGGCCATCACAAACCAGGCACTCATTTGTCCCTGATCCTCATCGCCCAGGTAAGCATTGGCCACTCCGTGCCCGTAATAACGCTCCATTATTGAGCGGCTCCATTTCTGGGTAAGCCAGGGTTTGCCGGCCCAGTTGAAAAGAAAGGCAAAATGCATGGATTGCTGATTGCCCTGAATGACCGGATAGTCCCAATACTGATCGTTAGGTGCATTGTAACGCCATTTTTCACTCTCTTCGAACCCCCACTCCAGCCTTTCCAGAAAACGTTCCTCCCCGATCTCATCTATCAGGGCCGGCACATCCTGAGGCACGAAAAATGAGAGTTGCCAGGCGTTTCCTTCAACGTAGTGGTGATTGGCTCCGCTGTGAAACGGGTCAAAATCTTCTTCCCAGCTTCCGTCGCTGTTTTTCAGACGGGCAAAACCGGTTTCCTGGTCAATCACATGACGCCACCAATAGCCTCTTTCGTGAAAGGTCTCATAAACATCTGTATTACCAAGCGATTTAGCCAACTGAGACACCGTCCAGTCATCGAAGGAATACTCCAGTGAATTGGAGAATCGTCCCTTATCGGCGGGCACAAATTGATGCTCCAGATAAGGCTCCAGATCACGGTTCCCGGCAAACCCGCCTGCAACCTCCTCTCCAGGTGTGGTTTGCATTTTCACAGCCGCTTCCAATGCCTTTTCCCCGTCAAAATCACGAATGCCCATTTGCCATGCCCCCACGATCAAAGGGATCTCATGTTCGGCTACCATGACGGGAATATACTCCATGCCGGCAGGCCCTTTGGCCAGCCATCCATGGGCGTCGTACATGGCCAGTTGTGAATTCACCCAGCGATTGCTCCAGTCTGGTGCAGCAAGGTTCCACAACTGGTTCAGATTCCAGAAAGTGTTCCAGAAGGCGTCACACCCGAGGGCCACTTTATCGGGATCGTCAAACTTCTGCACCTTCTCGTTGGCGTCCACCCATCTTCCGTCCACATCACTGTAGGTGTTGCGACTGCAGAACGAACGATACATATTGGTATAAAAACGTACTTTCTCACGACGGTCGTCACTCCGGATATCGATCCTGCCCAGAAGCTCGTCCCAGGTTTCCCGGTGATAGGCTACCACTTCATCGAAGTCCCAGCCGAAGGGGTCGGCTATCTCCTCCTTCAAATTCAGGGCGGCATTATCCACACTTACATATGAGATCCCTGTGCGCATGGAAACAACATTATCACCGCTGGTGTCAAACCCGACATACATCCCTGCATCATCGGGATTCTGAACGGAAAGGGAAGACGTCTCGCGGCTTTCTTCTCCGGTCCACACACCCACATCAATTATAGGCTTGTCAAATTCAGCCACAAAATGGATGGTATATTCCTGGGTAATTCCACCTGCCCAGGTATTCGGCGTTTTTTGCTTGCTGTACCCTTCTATCCGGGTGTCGCTCACCTTTTCGATCTCCACCTCATCGAGGAGAAAATCATACTCAGAGGGGAAATGGAGATCGAGCAACACACGGCCGGTATCGCCCTCGTGGTAGGTATATCGCTGAAATCCGCAGCGTGTGGTGGAAGTCACTTCTGCCAGAATATCGTAATCGCTGAGAAGCACCTTGTAATAACCAAGGGGAGCTTCTTCTGTGGACTTATCAATGCGGGAACGGTATCCGCTGTCGGGGTCCGATTCATCCCCCACTTGGGTCTCAAGCGGACCCGTTACGGGCATGGTCAGCAGACCTGAAAGGGTCCACTCATGAATGTGACTGAATCCATGTATGCTCTCAAAGATAGGATCGTAACCAGCCTGCCAGCCTTTGTTCTGATTATCAGGACTCAGCTTGACCATACTGAAAGGCATCCAGGGGCCCGGTGCGATCATCCAACGGGAATGGGCCGTCCCACGCATGGTATTCACATATCCCGAGGGGGTGACCGGTTTTTGCGGTGAACGCTCAACCGTTCCGTCGTATAACACTTCATCATCTGCCTGTATGACGCAGGTACTGGTGACTTCTTCTTCCACAGCCGGCATCGGCACCTCAAACTGATACCGCCCTGTTTCAGCCTCTTTCCGGAAGACTTTTTCCCCGTCGATCTGAACGTCAAGCCGGGGCGTCCCTTCAATATGTTCCACATCAACCAGTAAAGGCTGATAATGTCCGTCCTCATTGTTGACTTCATAAGAAGCCGGTTGAACATCCCTCAAAAACAATTTCCCTGGCTGTTCAAGGTCTGCGGAGGCGGGTCCTTCCAGCCGCAACTGATCAAATGCCAGCCACGACCCCTGAAGAATGGTCACGGTAAGCTCATTCCCCCCCTCACGGATCAGGCCGGGAGGAATTTCGGTCCGGGCCACGTATTCGCGATCCTCAATCGCGGAGGGCACCTCTACCGTGTCTCTTCCTGCCGGGAGTTGATATTTCCACGACTCACCATTAACGGTAATCCTGACCAGAGGAGCCATACCGGGATTGTAGTCCAGCACATCCAGGTTCAGGAAGAAAGCCCCTCCGTCGGGAACATCATCCATAGAAAACAATACATTCAAATAATGCGAACGCCAGCCTGCTGTGCCGGAGGTTCCTCCCCATGTATCCGAGGGACCTGGCAAAACATAAGGCCAGTCAATACTGTCCTCCGAAATACCGATGATAAATGACCGGTCCTCAAAGCCAAAATCCTGTTCCAGAAATTGGTCATATTTATCGGGTGCAAGGGCAAATTCTTCACCGCTATTGTTATTATGACCGATCTCCCAAAGAATTTCGGTGGAATCGGTACACCCCGAAAAGGCCATTATAAATCCCGCCAGGATCAGGGGCTGCAGTGTTTTTATTGTTTTCATCCGTAAAAAGTTTTTTTATTAAGGTCTGATGGAACTCGTCCCGATTAATCGGGGCTCGTTTCATATGTTGTTATTTTCAATACTCCGTTAAACTTTTGCAATTATATGTCATTCAGTTGTTTAACATTGAGGAGTTGTTTGTATTAAATGCTGTATATCAATAATAGATGAATCCTCTTAGATCTTAAATCTTAAATCTAAAATCTAAAAATCTAACGGTCTATTGATCTTGTTCTTACTCAAATAAGTGATCAATAATGCATAGTCGAAGGCCTGCATTCATTGCTTTAGCCTCCTCTACTTCATAAATGCCTTCACAACCTTTGCCCGTCGGTCTCCTTCGTTAATGATTCGGTAAGAGCCGGCAGCTGCGGATATCACAAATGTCTCGGCATAACCGAAACGTTTTTTCATGCCCCCGCGGGTCTCCACTATAACAGAAGTTCCTTCCACCAGTGAGAGCACATGGCAACGGCCGCCGGTTTCAACCGTTACCCCGGTCTGAAAATGATACCGGTGCACATCGTAGGTATGCTTTTCGTGGGTGGGAAGATGAAACAACTGCCAGTCGTCCCCTTCATCAAGCAATACGGGTTTTGATACCAGTTTATTCTTCACATATTCCCCTTTACGGTCGAAATACAGGTTCGCCATTCCGCGGTCAATGTTCAGGGGGCGCGGCTTACCGTCCAGATCGAGCCGCATCCAGTCGTACATTTTAAAAGTGAAAATGTAAGGGGTTGTACTGATCTCAAGCACAAGGTTATTGATGCCCGAACCGTGAATGGTGCCGGGAGGGATGAGAAAAAGATCGTGCTTATGAGAGTCGATTACCTGAACATGCCGGGTGATGTCGATGGGAGTTTTCTCCCGGAGGCTACGCCGGAGGTCTTCCTCAAATGCCCGGGGATCGATATCTTCCTGAAAGCCCAGATAGCATTTGGCATCTTCGGCTGCATCCAGAATATAATAGGTCTCCTCCTGGGTGAAATTCTCGCCAAAATGTTTTTTTATGTACTCTGGCCGCGGATGACATTGAATGGAGAGGTTCCCCCCCTCAAAGGTATCCAGGAAATCAAAGCGGATGGGGAACTCTGTCCCGTATTGTTGAGCGTGGTGGCCCAGCACATTGCCGGAGGCCTGAAACATCAGAAAGTCGAATGAAATTTCCAGCAACCGGCCACTGCTTTCAAACAAGAGGCCGTTTTCGGGAGTGATCAGCTCAAACGACCAGGCATAATTGATCACATCTTTGTTCAGCCCCCCGATCTGCTTTTTGATCCATTGCCCACCCCAGGCGCCGGGCTCAAACCATGGGCGTACCCTGAAGAGGTTTTGGCCCATATCATCAAGAGCCTCTCTGACCCGCTCTCCTTCCAGAAAAGAAGGTGTTTCGGAATCCTGTCCATCTAAAAACAGCCCGATGGAAGGCAACAGTTGCTTCTTATGCTTGTTAAGCACCACCCAGTCCACAAAATAGAACTGTTTGTACATGCTCTTACTGTCACGTGGCTTTTGGATCCCAAGGTTACTGACAGTGCCGGCACGCGACCGGAACTGAAGTTCATTTTTGGGCAGATCGGCATAAACCAGAAAACCTTTCCATCCGCTCAGAGAAGCACCGGGTCCCATAATCACACTGATGTCGTCCGATTCTGAAGGATTCAGCGCATCAAGCTTCTCCCCGTCAAAATAATCACTGAGCGAAAGGGTGGTCCGGCATCCGAAGACAGGATCGTCGCCCCCCAGGAACGGAGCCACCATATCTTCGATGACCGTTTCCTCTTTCATGGCATCTGAAACAAAGCAGAAAGAAGAGCTGATGCCCATCCTGTCGAATTCACGTTTCAATCCGTCCCTGAGTGCCTGAAAAAACACACCTTCGTAACCATCGATAATCACCGTTTTGTAACCCCCTAAATAACGGGCAAGTTGCTCCACACCTTTTACGATCAACCCGGGTTCCAGCACAAAGGAAGGATAGATGTCATAACTGCCGGCCTCAGGAGGTTGTTTTGTTGCCGGCAATTGGTATTGTTGTGTTTTTCTGAAGTTATTCATTGTCAAATTTTAAATTAATGAGTCTGCCCCCAACTCCTGTTTGGGCGAGGGCCTACTTCCATCTCGAGGGTTCCTCCCCTGGTCAGATCTTTCCAGGAAATTTCAAAAGTGTTCAGTTCTTTCCCGTTTAAACGGGTATTTTGAATATAAGGAGATGTGGAAGGATCGCCTTTCACCACTATTTCAAACGTTTCGCCCTCGTAATAATTCTGATCCAGACGGATGGTCACTTTATCAAACAAGGGCGTACCCAACTGAACGGAAGGTTCTGGATCGCTCCCGCCTTTCACATCAAAAAGCCCCATACCGGCCATCACATACCAGGCACCAAGTTGCCCCTGATCCTCATCCTGCCCGTAGCCATAGCCGTGAATGCCCCCGGTTCCGTAAAAATCATTGCAGATGCGCCGCACCCATTTCTGTGTCAGCCAGGGTGCACCAGAAAAATTGAACAACCAGGAAATGTGAAGACTGGGCTGATTGCCATGATTGTAAACATTTTGAACACCCGCAAATGCATCGATTTCATCACCACCACCAAAAGCGGTCTCTTCAGCTGTTGTAAACAAGTCGTCAAGGCGATCATTAAATCTTTCGCGTCCGATTTTGGATATCAACCCTGCCGGGTCATGTGGCACATAAAAGGTGTACTGGTACGCATTGCCTTCCTGAAAACCCCGCCAGCCCTCATTAGGGTCAAAGTCATCAAGAAACTCCCCCTGAGGATCTTTGGGACGAATAAACCCGGTCTCCTCATCAAAAAGTTTTTCCCAACCGGTGGAAAGTTCCATCAATTGATCATAGTCGGATTCTTTGCCCAGCGATTTTGCCATTTGGGCTGCGGCATAAGCGCTGAAGCTATACTCAAGCGTATGAGAGGCAGAAAACTTAGAACCGGTTGACAAAGTTCCTGTATAATAGGCGTCTGAATCCACAAAAGGCACATAACCATGTTCAACAAAGGCGGGCACATCAAATTTGCCGACACCAACAGGTTTATACATGGGGCCACCCAATTCGTTGCGGCGCACCGCCTGATAAGCCTGGTCAATATCGTATCCTCTGATCCCCCTGTTGTAGGCCGAAACAATCACCTGCCCCATAAAATTGGTTCCAACACCTGATACATATTTCGATGTGGCAATGCCATCGGCCAACCAGCCGGTCTCTTCAAATATGTCGAGCTGGCCGTTCACAAATTGGTTCAGATAATCGGGATATGCTATGGCCCAAAGCTGCGTCAGATTCCAGAAGGCACCCCAAACCGCATCGGTATTGTAATGATGATAGGCTGGCGTTCCATCCTCTGACAAAGGGATTTGTCCAATACTGCCGTCGTTTTTCACATAGGCACCACTCACATCACTGGCCAGACCACGTCCCAGCAGCGCATGATAAAGTCCGGTGTAAAATTTCTTACGGTCTTCATCTTTTCCCCCTTCCACAGCGATCCGCCCCAGCATCTCATTCCAGGACCGACCGGCCGCTTCTTTTGCCTCATCAAAATCCAGTCCGGCGGCCTCCGCATTAAGATTTTCCCGGGCATTTTCAATGCTGGTATACGACAATCCCACTTTTACATTGACCGCTTCATCTTTTTCGGTTTCAAAAGTCAGATATAGCCCGCAACCTTTCCCTTGAGCGGAAAGATGACCCGGGTTAATCTGTTCGTCGATAAAAC
>JAWOCV010000058.1:0-8662 GCA_046483585.1 Marinilabilia sp. | reverse complement strand
ACTTTGCGCCTGCCTGGCGTGTAATGTGAAACAAAATTAATTGTACAAACAAAAGTTCGTTTATATAACAAGATGCTAATATTAAAAACGGCAGACAGGTCATCGCGTCTCTGCGTTTAGCCTTTTTTTAACGGACTATTGAATTTTGAAAACAGAATTCAATACCTTATCACAAATTCATCCAGTGATTTCCGCACTTTTTTGTAATGCTGAAAATCATCTTCAGGTGACCGATAACCCAAAGCCATCATGGCCAGGGAAGAGAGACCTTTTTCTTTCAGACCCAGGATCTCGTCATACTTTTCCTTGTTGAAACCTTCCATAGGACAGGCATCTATCTCTTCCATGGCAGCGGCCGACAAAAGAAATCCCAGAGAAATGTAGGCCTGCCGGGCTGCCCAGTTGAAACGCTGTTCCGGCGTGCGTTTGTTCACCGATCTTTTCATGGCCGCTTCATCGTCGGAAAGTTGAGCGCGGTCCACCTCCCACGTTTTTGCAATCCTGTCCACATACTCATCAATGTGTTTTTCTGAAAGATCGGTGCGTGCAGCAAAAACAAACACGTAAGGCGCTTCTGTGACCTGGGGTTGATGAAAAGCCGCCGGACTCAGTTTCTCTTTCATTTTTTCATCTTCCACAAGGATGAGTGAAAACGGCTGAATGCCATATGATGACGGGGCCAGATCGGCCGCCTGCAATAGGCGGTTGAGTTGCTCAGGCCCGGGCTTGCGGTTCTTGTCAAAGCTTTTTGTGGCATAACGCCACTGAAATCTATCGAGATATTCCATGTTGATTTTTGTTTAAGCTTTATAAACTAAACATGGAACGTTTTTTTGTGGGAATTGTTTAGATGAGTTTTGAATAAAGACTTAAAAACCGGTTCCCGTGATTTCTTCCACTTCCGCGATGGATACCGGAATGCGGTTACCCAGAATCCGGGCTCCCTGATCCGTAATAAGCACATCATCTTCTAACCGGATGCCGCCGAAACCTTTGAATTTTTCCACTTCTTCATAGTTGATAAACCGGGCAAATTTGTTCCGGGCTTTCCAGTCATCGATGAGGTTGGGGATGAAGTAGATGCCCGGTTCTATGGTCACGGTAAAACCTGACCGGAGCTTTCGGCCAAGCCTGAGTGCGGCAAGTCCGAACTGATCGGAACGTTTGATCTCCTCGTCGTAACCGACCAGTGTATCGCCATAATCTTCCATATCGTGCACATCCAGTCCGATCATATGACCCAGCCCGTGCGGCATAAAAAGCGCGTGAGCGCCTTCCTGAATCGCCTCGTCGATGTCTCCTTTCATCAGGCCCATCTCTTTGAGTCCCGCAGCGATGGTCCGGCAGGCCAGCATATGGATGTTTCTGAAAGGAACGCCGGGCCGGCAGGCTTCTATAGCGTTGTTGTTGGCATTCAGGACAATTTGGTAAACGGAGCGCTGGATGTTTGTGAATTTCCCGGAAACAGGGGTGGTTCGGGTGTGATCGGTTGCGTAATGAAGGGGCGATTCACTTCCCGCATCCACCAGAAGCATGTCATTTTCTTTGAGGATGTTTCCGTGATAATGATTATGCAGCGTTTCCCCCCGCACAGAGCAGATGACCGGAAATGAGACCATGCCCCCATGGGAAAGGGAGATGCCTTCGAGTGTTCCCGATATCTTGTGCTCAGGAATGCCGGGGCGGGCCATTTTCATCGCCATTACATGCATAGCCAGGGCCACGCTCATGTGGTTTTCCATCTCCTCAATTTCACAGGGCTGTTTGATGCTGCGCAGGTCGATGCAGGCTTTGATCAGTTCAGTGGAAGCATGATTGGTAACCTCCCGGGGATGGATGTTTAACAGGCCGGCCAGCAGCAGAATGTTGTCGAAACGGTAGGGTGGAGTGAAATGTACCGGCCGGTTCTTTTTTACAGCTTCTGATACGATCTCGGACAATTTCTCAAAAGGATGGGTGATGGCGATGCCGGCTTTTTCGGCATTTTCACTTACGGTGGGCTGCGGTCCGGTCCAGATGATGTCTTCAAGGGAAAAATCATCTCCGAAAATGATCTCCTGGTTGTTGTCAATGTCGATCACCCCGGCAAGCCCCGGCAGGTCGAGGCCAAAAAAATACAAAAACGTGCTGTCCTGCCGGAAGGGGTAAGTATTGGCAGGATAATTCATGGGGGCCTGGTTGTTGCCTAAGATGAGAATGAGGCCGCTCTTCACCCGCTTTTTGAGTGCTGTGCGACGTCCGGAATACGTTACTTTTGCGAACATGGTGTTAATGTTTTGTTGTTTTTAAACTGCCTGCCAGAAGCAATCTCTTATTGCTTCACCGGATACCAATCATCTAATATCTAAAAATCTACCGAATTTATTGTTATTATTTCCCCGGGAAAAATCGAACGCCTTTTTGTTGTCCTATTTTCCAACCGGCTAAAAAATTATCAACCATCACAATAACAGCAATATAGGCATTAATGAAGTAGAAAAAAAGCCTGGTTTTTCATTTAGATGTAACAAAGATGTAATGGAATGTTTCGTTTTGTTATTTTATAAAAATTACTTCGTTCTTGGATTTTTTTACGACTGAAGGATGGTTTAACGACAGCCGAAAAAATGCCCTTGTATTGTTAACTAAAGAAAAAATGAAATGAAAAAAACGAAGTTTCAACTGTTAATGACCTTATTCCTTTTGGGCGGGCTTTTTATGCTTTCTCATCGGGTTGCTGCCCAGGAGATATCCGTTCAGGGGACAGTAACCGATCAGGATGATCAACCATTGCCTGGTGTTTCAGTGGTTGTAAAAGGAACCACCCAGGGTACGATAACCAACAACAGTGGCGATTACAGCATTTCTGTTGATCAGGAAAGCACCCTGGTGTTTTCCTTCATTGGGATGAAAAACCGGGAGATACCGGTGGATGGTCAATCCCGGATTGATTTGACTATGGAAGAAGAGATGGCTACACTCGACGAATTGGTCGTGGTAGGATATGGGTCGGTCCGGAAAAAGGATGTAACGACTTCTGTTTCTTCTGTCTCCACCAGGGAGATGGAGAAAAAGCCGATTACCAATGTGGCTCAGGCCATTCAGGGGCGTGCAGCCGGTGTTTCGGTGATGGAACCCAGCGGAGCGCCCAATGAGGGAATGGTTGTAAGGGTTCGGGGCACAACTTCCCTGAACGGGAATAACGATCCATTGTATGTTGTAGATGGCGTACCAATGACGGATATATCTTATCTCTCTTCCAACGACATTGAAAGTATGCAAATCCTGAAGGATGCTTCATCGGCTGCCATTTACGGGTCAAGGGCTGCCAACGGGGTGGTGATGATCACAACCAAAAGTGGTGCTGACGGTGAAGCAAGGATCAGTTTCAATGGTCATGTGGGGATCACTGACCTGACCAATGAAATAGAACCGTTGAATTTGAGCCAGTACCGCGAGTTGATGAATGATATGGAATTAAACATTAACCTTCCCGATAATCTGACCGACCGCACCGACTGGTACGAAGAAACGTATCAGACGGCTGTCACCCAGAATTATCAGGTTTCTGCATCCAACGGGGATGATAAAATGAGCTATTACCTGACCGGCGGATATACCCGCGAGGAAGGGGTCATTGATGTGTCGTTTTTTGAGCGGTATAATTTTAAAGCCAAAATTCAGAATGAAATCCGGCCATGGCTGAATGTCGGGGGAAATGTGTCCTATTCCGATTATTCGGGGAATGGCATTATATCGGGAACGGGAGCCAACAGAGCCGGAGTTGTGCTTTCTATTGTGAACACCCCGACTTATGCTTCGATCTGGGATCCTGAAAATCCGGATCAATATTACAACAATTTTTACGGGGTCAACATCACGCATCCGGTGGAGAATATGTCACGAAGTGAAGACAATGAGGATAACACCAACCGGCTTATTGCAACCGGAGAAGCTGAGATCACTTTTGCTCCGGATCTTAGTCTGAAATCGTCGGTGACACTTGACCGGAATTATTCCCATTCTGTTTCGTTTCTGGATCCGATCAAAACATCCTGGGGACGATCCAATCATGGCACGGCCAATGATACAAGGTCGCTCAGTACTGTTGTGATTTATGATAATGTATTGAATTACAGCAAGGCGTTTTCCAGGCACAATTTTGATTTGATGTTGGGTAGCTCGGGAACCACTTCCGAATGGTCGCAAAGTTACCAGGATGCCTCACATTTTCGTGACGGGCGCATCAAAACCCTCAATGCGGCCAACAGAATATCTCCCGGCAATGGGACCGTTGGTTCCGAATGGACCATCATGTCCTACTTCGGTCGCCTGAGTTACAATTTTGATGATAAATACCTGTTGACAACCAATATGCGTACTGACGGTTCTTCCAAGCTGCACCCCGATCACCGGTGGGGATATTTTCCTTCGGTATCCGGGGCCTGGCGTATATCCTCGGAACCTTTCATGGAAACCGCTGACTGGCTCGACGATATGAAAATCCGCGGGGGCTGGGGTCAGACAGGTAATCAGTCGGGACTTGGCGATTATGCTTATTTGGAAAGATACAACATCAACCGCCAAAACTGGTGGGAAGAAGGAAATGAGAATGCCACAGTCAATTTGAGCCAGGCCAATTTGCGTAATACCGACCTCACGTGGGAAACCACGACGCAAACCAACATCGGGCTTGATATGACCATGTGGCGGAGCCGTTTGACCCTGGCTATGGACTGGTATTATAAAGAGACCACCGATATGCTGATGACGGTTGACCTGCCGTCAGGTTCGGCTTCTGCCAACACCATCAGTCGCAACGAAGGCGAGATGACCAACAAGGGATTTGAGTTTACCCTGAATTCCCGCAATGTTTCCAATCACCTGCTGTCTTGGGATACCGATTTCAACATCTCGTTCAACCGCAATGAGCTGACCAGTCTGGAGCTGACCAAAGTTTACAATTATGCCATAACCAGTGAGCATGTCAATGAATATGCTGTACGGAATGAGCCCGGAAGACCATTAGGCGGTTTTTACGGATACATCACCGACGGTGTTGATCCCGAAACAGGCGAATTAATTTATCGCGATGTCAATGGTGACGGGATCCTTTCCACCACAGACCGGACCTACATCGGAGATCCCAACCCGGATTTCACCTATGGAATAACCAACAACGTTTCTTACCGGGGCTTTTCTGTGAACGTCCTGCTTCAGGGAAGTTACGGAAACGATATTTACAATGCTTCCCGCATAGAGACGGAAGGCATGTACGACGGGAAAAACCAGTCTACTGAAGTGCTCGACCGCTGGCGCATTCCGGGGCAGATTACGGATATGCCGAAAGCCGGGTACGACATCAAGACTTCATCCTATTTTGTTGAGGACGGTAGTTACTTGCGGGTAAAAGATGTGACGCTGTCTTACGATTTTCGGCAGGGATTTCTGGACCGTTGGGGCATTCAACGCCTGCAGCCCTATGTGACGGCTTCCAATTTGTTTACCCTGACCAATTACTCCGGAATGGACCCTGAAGTGAACCAATGGGGAAACAGCGGAGCTGTCCAGGGCATCGACTGGGGAACTTATCCGCAAACCAAATCATTTGTTTTCGGGGTAAATGTTGAATTTTAATTCTTGACCATTATGAAACTGAATATTATAGCAAAAAGTTTAGGGATCCTGATGATTCTGGGAGCTGCTTCATGCTCTCTTGACAAGGATCCTGTTTCGGATTTTTCAGAAGTCACAGTGGGCTCTTCTGATGATTCGGGCGATCGCGTAAAATTTGAAACACGGAGCGAGATGCTCACGCAATACGAGGGGATGTATGATCGTTTCCGGAATCGCCAGGAACACTGGCATCTCGATTATCTTATGATTACTGAAACACGGGTCGACAATGCTTATGGCGGAACCACCGGTGCCGAAGTGATGCCTTTCGAGAACAATTCACTGGATGGCGGAAACAGTGTCATTACCAGGGACTGGAACCGTTACATGGAAGATATTGCCTATGCCAATTCCATTATCGAAAACATTGACCTGGTCCCCGACCCTTCATTTGATGATGCGGAGAGGGCCCAATGGAAAGCTGAGGCCAAGATTTTCCGGGCCATGGTGTTCCTGGATATGGTTCGGTTTTGGGGCAACATTCCGGTCGTAACCAGTGAAGCTGAGGATATTACTGCCGATAATATTGAAGAGGTTTATCCCACCTATTTCCCCGGTCAGGAATCACCGGAAACGGCCTATAACCAAATTGTGGATGATTTGACATCTGCCATTCCCGATGCGCCGGAAGCCGGCAATGACAAAACGGTTCTGACAAAGGCTGTGGCCCGATCTCTCCTGGCAAAAGCGTATGCGGAAGAACCCATTCGCGATTATGACAAAGTCATTGAATATTGTGATGCGGTCATCAACGACAACTTTTCACTGGTTGATGATTATTCTCTTCTTTTCAGGATGAATGAGGAAGGGACAGATGTAGCCGCACGAAACACTTCCGAATCGATCTTTGAGGTTCAGTTCTTCACCGGCGGAGGCAACTGGGTGACCTGGATGTTTGGGCGGAATCTGCTCGACTGGGACCAGAATTTCTCATGGGCCAAATGGGTGACACCTTCCCGTGATCTGATCTCAGCCTTTAATGAAAAAGGAGATGATATCCGCAAGAACCAGTCCATTGTCTATTATGAACCTTCCTGGAGCCTCTATTATCCGTCCGATCACTATCCGTTCATGTATAAGATGCGTTCTTCGAACAGCAGCATCATTAAGTTGCGGCTGGCCGACATTATGCTTCTGAAAGCAGAGGCACTGGCCTGGAAAGGGGAACCCGAAAGCGCAGCCACCATTGTGGATGAGATCCGCGACAGGGTTGATCTTCCTGCTGTATCTTCTTCCGCAAGGTCTTCCGGGGAAGAGATGATCGATGTGGTTTTGGAAGAACGTCGACTGGAGCTTGCTTTTGAAGGACAACGGCTTTTTGACCTGATCCGTAACGAAAAACTGCAGGAGGTGATGAATGGCATCAACAACCGTGACAGTGGCCGTCTGCCCCAGTCAAGACCGTTCACCGGGGATTCAGAAAAACTCCCGATTCCCCAAACGGTGCTTGATGCCAACTCCAATCTTGAGCAAAACCCGGGTTATTGATCAGGGACGAGTTTGCGAAACGTTAATTTGTTTTTTAAAAATTCCTGGTTCGGGCGTAATAATTCGTTATTCCCGGCCGGGAGCAACATATCGAAGATGATTAAAAACATTTTTTATTTAACCTTAATGGCACTGGTTTTCTTTTCCTGTGGCGCCTGTTCGGAAGATCAAAACAACGAGTCCGAAGAGTTATCCGGTCAGCCTGAGGAGGGGGATGTGAGGCTGTTTGTGACCACGGGCGATCGTGCCTATGAATTTGAGAAGAAAGCCGTGGATTTCAGTGAAACATCCAATATGTCGCCCTCCACCATAACCCTTGATCCCGGGACCCGTTATCAGGAGATGGATGGTTTTGGTGCGGCCCTCACCGGTTCATCCTGCTACAACCTGATGCAGATGACCCCTGAAGATCGCCGGGCGTTTCTTGAAGAGACGTTCTCACATGAAAAGGGGATGGGCTATAGTTATGTCCGCATATCCATCGGATGTTCCGACTTTTCCCTTAGTGAATATACCTGCTGGGATACCCCCGGACTGGAAAATTTCAGTTTGCAGTCGGAAGAGCTGGATTTTGTGGTGCCCGTTTTGAAGGAAGCGCTGGAGATCAATCCCGATCTTAAGATTCTCGGATCGCCCTGGACCAGTCCGCGCTGGATGAAGGTGAATAACCTGGAGGACTTGCAACCTTACAATTCCTGGACCAGTGGGCATCTGAATCCCGATTATTACGAGGATTATGCCACTTACTTTGTGAAGTGGATCCGGGCTTTTGCCGATCTGGGCATCGAGGTTACGGCCATTACTCCTCAAAATGAACCACTGAACCGCGGCAATTCAGCCTCATTGTTCATGGGCTGGCAAGAGCAGCGGGATTTTGTAAAAGTTCTGGGACCTGCGTTGGCTGAGGCCGGACTGGAAACCAAACTTTATGTCTTTGATCACAATTACAATTACGATGATATGAGTGATCAGGAAGATTATCCCGTGAAAATTTACGAAGATGAAGAGGCGCGGTCTTATATTACCGGTGCCGCCTACCACAATTATGGCGGGCACAGTGATGAATTGCTCGACATCCATGAAAAAGCCCCGGAGAAGGAGTTGATCTTTACCGAAACATCCATCGGCACCTGGAACGACGGGCAAAACCTGTCGAAGCGGTTGATGGATGATATGGAACATGTGGCCTTCGGTACGGTCAATAAATGGAGCAAAGCCGTGATTGTATGGAATCTGGTGCTCGATTCGAACCGGGGCCCAAACCGTGAAGGGGGATGCCAGACCTGTTACGGAGCCGTGGATATCAATGCCGACGACTACAAGACCATTACACGCAATTCACATTATTTTATCATCGGTCATTTGTCGTCGGTCGTTAAACCCGGGGCTGTGCGGATCGGCACCACCGGATTCAAGGAAGATGGCATCATTTATAGCGCCTATGAAAATCCCGATGGTTCCTATGGATTCGTGTTAATGAACGATACGGGTGAGAAGAAGTCTGTCACCATCAGTGATT
>JAWOCV010000006.1:0-27533 GCA_046483585.1 Marinilabilia sp. | reverse complement strand
GAACTGCCATCACTTGAGGAGTTTATGGAAAAGGTAAAGGATCTGGATGATGTTTTCGAACAAAAACGCCTGAAAGCCAAGAGGGAAGGGAAACGGCTGAGGTATGGGGCACGCATGACTTCCGACGGCAAGGCTCGTGTTGGATTGATAGAAGTTGACAGCAATCATCCTTTTTACGATCTGGAAGGCAGCAACAACATCATTCTGATATGGTCGGAACACTATTTTGAACATCCCATGCAGATCAAAGGATACGGGGCCGGAGCTGATGTGACGGCTGCCGGTGTGTTTGCCGATATAATTAAAGTAGCAAATGTATAGACCAATAGATCTGTTGAAAATAAAAAAAGCCCGGGTTTTCCGGGCTTTTTTGTGAGCGGGAAACGGGAGTCGAACCCGCGACCCTCAGCTTGGGAAGCTGATGCTCTACCTCTGAGCTATTCCCGCATTATGAACAAATTATCCTTTCCGGGATTTTGATGTTTTCCTTCCTTTTCAATACTCCGTTAAAGTTTTCAAAGATTTGATAATGAATGTCCTAAAATCATATATCCTTTTGAGTATCTTCTTGATAATTAAATCTCTGCGTTTTTGCGTCTCTGCGTTTAGTCTTTTTTTAACGGACTATTTGCCTTTTGGTTACGTCAAAAATATAAAATATTTATTTTATGACGATGTTTTCATTAGTATAAAATTTGTTTTTAAGGCCTAATGGTACTCGCATGCAAGAACTTATACATGTTCTTTTCCCGAATGGTCGGGACAAGTTGTGACAACCCTTGTCATGCTCGTTTTATTCGAAGAAATGATATGTGTTTTACAGAAGATCCTGTTTATAGTTGATATTCAATATTTTATTTACTTTGGTTTAAAGGAATTGTAAAACCAAATGTGCTCCCTTTTCCCGGTGAACTTCGGATGATCATCTCTCCATTATGGCGGTCGATGAATTCTTTTGAGATGACCAGGCCGAGGCCCGATCCTTTTTCTCCTGCAGTGCCTGGTGTCGAATTAATTGTCCCAGAATTTTTGAGTTGTTCCACTTCCCGGGATTTCATGCCTTTTCCCGAATCGTTGATAAGAAAGGTCAGTTTATAATTTTCCACTTTGGACTCAAGTGTAATTTTCCCTTTGCGGGGTGTGAACTTTATTGCATTGGACAAAAAATTGCGGACAATGGTTCGCAGCATGTCCTCATCCCCTTCAAGTTCAATGTTATAATCAAGGTTTGATGCATCGATCTTCATCTCTTTTCTTGAAGCACTTTCTTTGAGTAACTTTATATTATCCTCGCTGATTTTTTTCAAGGAGGTATTCCGGGGATTGAAGGTTATTTCATTGGTTTGACTGCGGGCCCAGTAGAGAAGGTTTTCCAGCAGAGAAAGAACCTGATGAGAGGATTCATATATGTATTGGGCATATTTTTTGACCCGGGAGTTATTGTCATCATCAGCCATTTCCTTCAACAGGCTGGAAAAGCCAATAATGGTGTTGAAAGGCGATCTTACATCATGCGCTATGATGGAAAACAGGCGGTTTTTTGTAGAGTTAAGGTTCTGAAGTTCCTTATTGCTCTTCTTTAATTCAAGAGCCTGTTCTTCAATGGTTTCCTTTTGTTCCTCGAGTTGCTGGTTAAAGTTGTTAAGTTCCAGGGTGCGGTTTTTGAGCATTTGGTTTTTTTCATGCAACTTTTTCGTACGCTCGTTGATCAATTCGGTTAGAGCGGCTTTCTGACGTCTTAGGACTGAAGTTCTTATCCGGATGGCGAAATAAATCAATCCAGCTGTCAAAAATACCGCCAGGATCTGAAACCATAAGGTCATGTACCATGGGGGCAGAACAACAACTTCAATGGCACCGCCTTCTTCATTCCAGATACCATCGTTGTTGGCCGCCTTAACCCTGAAAGTGTAAGTACCCGGATCGAGATTGGTGTAAGTAGCTTCCCGTTTGTTGCCGACCTTGTTCCACCGATTTTCAAAACCCTCCAGGCGATAGGCATATTGATTTTTTTCGGGATTCAAATAGTTTATAGCAGCAAATTCAATGGTGAATAAGTTATTGTCATATTCAAGAGTAACCTGGTCGGCTGCACTGATGTGTTTTTCCAATGGTTGATCATCTCCGTATTCAGTCACTTTTTCATTGAATAACCGCAATTCCGTGAAGACAACCCTGGGCGGATCCATGTTGAAGTTGATCTCACCGGGATCAAAAGCATTGACACCTCCTGGCCCGCCAAAGAAAAGATATTGCTCGCCATCGAAATAAGAGGATTTAATATTAAAATCATTGGATTGGAGGCCATCACGATTATCAAAATTAAAAACGCGGTCGGTGGCAAATTCATATTTTGCCAGTCCTTTATGGGTGCTGACCCACAAATCTCCGTTGGAATCGTGTTCAATGCTGCAGATATATTGGCTGTTAAACGCTTCTGAGTAATAATCAAAGGTCTCATCGTTGGCATTATAACGGTAAAGACCGTTGGTGGTTCCTACCCAGATGGAACCGTCGGGGGTTTCGTGAAGGCATACAATTTCATTGCTTGCAAGAGAACCTGATGAATTGGTTTCGTGGGTGAGAAAAACATCAAACGAGTCTCTTCCGGCTTCCATTTTGTTAAGTCCGTAAGAAGTTGCCACCCATAAAGTATTTCGCGAATCAACAAAAACCTGGTTGGTCCATTCGATGGACAAATTACTGTTTTCGGGTGTAAAGTGGCGGAATTGGCCCGATCTCTTGTCAAAATAGTCGACACCTTCACCGTGCACCGCCAGCCAGAAGTTGCCCAGAGAATCTTCGGCAATGGAACGAATATCGTTTCCATTAATGGAATGTTCATCACCTGGCTTATGCTTATGGGTAGTGAACCCATTTGATGAAGGATCATATTTTTGAAGACCGCTATGATAGGAGGCCACCCAAATGTCGTCATTGCTATCCAGATGAATGTCGAAAATGGTGCCTTCTCCTACCGAAGAAGTATCGTCAGGGGAATATTCAAATGTTGTGGTGGTGTTTTCATCCCAGCGAAATACAGAGATCCCCTCATTATATCCACCTGCCCACAAATGCCCCCGGGCATCCTCAGAAATAGCCATGATGTTATGATCATTAAGTTGCCAGGGAGGCCGGGATGAATCATCGTACAACTGAAAGCCTCTTTCAACTGGTGAGAAATCAAAACCCTTTTCGGAATAGATCACCCAATAATTGTTTTGATGGTCTTGTAATATCCCGACAGGATTGCGTTTGATGGAATTTTCATTTTCGGGTTCGGGATAATAAGGATGAAATTCATCATTTTCAGAGTCATAAAATTTCAGTCCACTGAAGTCGCATGTCCAAAGATCACCCGAATTGTCCTGATACACATCGACAACAAACGACTCGCCCTCTCCCGTGAGGTAGGTTTTAATTTTTCTGTTTTGGTTGTCAATCCGTTTCAGCCCACCTCCCCGGGTGGCAACCCAAACCAGACCATCCGATGTTTGGATGTCCATAACGGTTTTTTCGGCCAGAGCGGCCGAATCCTGCTTTCCCATCCAGGAGGGCATTTGGCTGTTTTGATAATCACCTGCAATAAAACGCTTAAGGCCGCCGCCACCATCTTGTCCAACCCATATGGCGTCATCCTTGCCAAAGCAAAAGGAAGTAATATCTTCGTCTTCTACTTCCAGCAGCTTTGAGAAGCTTTTCTGATCTTCATTGTAAGTATAGATACTCTTTCCGGCGGCGACATAAAAAACACCGTCTGCGCTTTCTGATATCTGATAAATGAATGAATTTTCAAGACCGGCGGGATTATTGGAGGAAGAAAGCACTTCAAAAGTGTCGCGTTTGGGATAATAAATCGACAGTCCCCGGACCGTGCCTATCCAGAGACGGTTTTTGCTGTCGCTGAAGATGGTGCGAATGTTATTGTTGATCAGCCCTGAGTATCGATCTGTGGTATTCCGGAAAGTCTTGATCTCCTGTCCGTCATAGCGGTTTAAACCATCTACCGTTCCAATCCAGATATAACCTGTCTGGTCCTGTGTTATACAGGTAGAGAATTGACTTGACAATTGGGCTTTACCTGGAACATCCTGAAAATTCAGGTTCGGAACGTCCCGGGCCATCCCCAAAACAACATGCAAGAAAACAAAAAACAGTGTACAGAAAGTCCTCATGTGAAATTACCCAATATTTCCTGATTTAGATTGATGAAATGTCCCGAGCCCTCCAATACCGCCCGGATATTCAAGAATCGAACGGAGCAAAATGCATGAAACAAATTTTCAGAAAAAAACGCTTTCGTTAAAAAATTAAAATGGACAGATGACCATACCGTTTTTCTGAAAGAACCCAGCTATTTTAGTTGAATTTCTATGTAATCCCCATTCTTGTATACTCTTAAGGTATAAAAAAGTTTTAATTTATGCATGTAAAGTTTACAATTAGTTGGTGTTGGTAAAATTTATGCAGATTTTGATTTATATATATTCAAAATAAATTGGATAAAAAAACATTAAATCAGTAATAGATTTACGTATAAAAAGTAAATTTGAAGGCCATTTGAGGGCGAAATAATTCAATTCATTAAATTACATACAGGAAAGGTGTGAATATATTTGTTTTTACATATCTATGTGTATTTGCATGGAAGCAGAAACAACAAACAATTAATCGAAAATCATAATCATGGGAAATCAACAGCAACCGGCCATCAGCTTTTATGGAGATGAGGCTGTCCCGGTAGAGATGCACAAAGTAAGGATGGTGCAAAAACTTCATCTCCGGCCCATAAACGAACGGTTAGAAGCCATTAATAAAGGGGGCTACAACACTTTTCTTTTGAACACCCAGGATGTTTTCCTGGACATGCTTACCGATAGCGGAACCAATGCCATGAGCGATAATCAGATCTCATCCATGCTGCAGGCTGATGATGCTTATGCCGGAAGCCAGAGTTTTTACCGAATGGAGAAAGCTCTCCAGGATGTTTTCGGAAAACAATATATTTTGCCGGTACATCAGGGCCGGGCTGCAGAGAATGTGGTTTCACAGGTGTTTATAAAGGAAGGGGATGTGGTGCCAATGAATTACCATTTTACCACAACCAAAGCCCACATGGAGCTCAATGGTGGAAAAATATTTGAGATTTACACCGATGAAGCTTTGAAAATCAAAAGCGATCATCCGTTTAAGGGAAATATCGATATACAGAAACTCAAAGATCTGATCAGAGAATATGGTCCCGAAAAAGTGCCTTTTATTCGACTTGAAGCTTCAACCAATCTGATCGGGGGACAGCCATTTTCGATGCAAAACATGCGCGATGTCAAAGCAGTGGCTGATGAGCATGATATCATGGTGGTGCTTGATGCCAGTTTGATCGGTGAAAATGCCTGGTTCATCAAACAACGTGAAGCCGAATTTGCCAATACTTCCATAAAAGATATTCTGCACATGATGTGTGATTTTTCCGACATCGTGTATTTTTCTTCCCGTAAAGTCAGTTCAACCCGCGGCGGAGGCATCTGTACCAACGATCACGATCTTTTCCTTAAAATGCGTGACCTGGTTCCGCTTTATGAGGGTTTTCTAACTTATGGCGGAATGTCGGTGCGTGAGATCGAAGCCATGGCTGTAGGGCTTTACGAAACCACCGATGAAACCGTCATCAGCCAATCGCCATCGTTCATTGAATTTGCCGTAAAGGAACTGGAAAAACGGGATATACCCGTAATTACCCCGGCCGGTGCACTGGGATGCCACATTGATGCTATGTCGTTTCTATCACATGTTCCCCAGGCCGAATATCCTGCCGGAGCCCTTGCCGCAGCTCTTTATATCATCTCAGGTGTCCGTGGTATGGAAAGGGGAACCATCTCCAGCGTTCGCGATGAGAACGGTGATGATATTCTTGCCGATGTGGAACTTCTGCGTCTTGCTTTTCCCCGTAGGGTTTTTACTTTGTCGCAAACCAAATTCCTGATCGACCGCGTTCATTGGCTCTGGGAAAACCGTGACCTTGTAGGGGGACTAAAATTTGTTGAGGAGCCTGCCGTTTTACGCTTCTTTATGGGAAGGCTTGCCCCTGTGGACGATTGGCCGCAAAAACTTGCGAAAAAGTTTAAAGAAGATTTTGGCAATAGTCTCTAATCCCGGAACAGATTAGATTTTAGGTTTACCCGGCATCACTGTAAAGCAGTGTTGCCGGGTTTTTTATTATATATGGGAGCACCTTGATCAATTACAAAAATTCTTTCGGTTATTTAAAACCTTCCGCTTGTTGAACAAATTTTGCTTTTTAGTGGTTTGTAATACAAAATCTAAAACAATTCATCCAATTGTTTTTATTTAGATTTGTTTTAAATAGTAATTTTAAGTAATTTTGTCACCCAGAAATAACAAAAATTAAACCCATCTGATATGTCAACATTTGAAATACTGATGCCCAAAATGGGCGAAAGCGTTGAGGAAGCCACCATTACGAAATGGTTTGTAAAAGCAGGTGATAAAGTAGAGGAGGATGATCCCCTTCTCGAAATAGCCACCGATAAGGTCGACTCTGAAATTCCCTCGCCTGTTGCAGGCACAGTAAAAGAGATCCTGTTCGATACCGACGATGTCGTTGCCGTGGGTAAGGCTGTTGCTGTCATCGATCTTGAAGGCGAAGAAGAAAGTGAAGAAAAAGAAGGGGAAGAAGAAAGTGAAGAAAAAGAAGAAAAAGAAGAAGGTGAAGACAAGAGTCAAAGTGATGAAAAAGAGCTTTCGGCTGGTGATTCTGGGGCTAAAGGAGATACTAAACCGGCTGAACCGGAGAAAAAGGAAAAATCTGAAAAACCAGAACCAGCTGCAGATGATAAAAAAGAGAAAGAGACAGATGAACCCCGGAGTGACCGGTTTTATTCGCCGTTGGTCCGCAATATCGCACAAAAAGAAGGAATATCCTTTAAAGAGCTTGACACCATAACCGGAAGTGGAAAAAACGGACGGGTTACCCGGGATGACATTCTTGAATATATTAAAACCCGCAGCACCGAAAAAGCCGGTAAGAAAGCTCCGGCAGCTGATGCGGAAACACCTGCAGAGAAACCTGCAGCCCAAACCACCCAACAAACCGTACAGGGTGAAAAAGTAACCGCCGGTGAAGGCGATCAGGTCAGGGAAATGGATCGTCTGCGTAAGATCATTGCCGATCATATGGTCATGTCGAAGCAGGTTTCACCACATGTTACTGCCGTAGTTGAAGCCGATGTGACCAACCTGGTGATGTGGCGCAACAAAGTAAAAGATAAGTTCGCTGAGAAATACGGAGAAAAACTTACTTTCATGCCGGTGTTTACAGAAGCTGCCGCCCGTGCACTTCGTGATTTTCCGGGTGTCAACGCCTCAGTAGACGGGTACAATATCATTCTCCGAAAAGATGTCAATATCGGTATCGCTGTAGCTCTGCCGACCGGAAATCTAATCGTTCCGGTAATCAAAAAGGCTGACCAAAAAAACATTGCCGGACTGGCCTCCGATGTGAACCATCTGGCGCATGCAGCCCGTGAAAACAAACTCTCGAGCGATGATATCCAGGGCGGTACATTTACCATCACCAATTTTGGCTCATTCCAGAATACCATCGGTACGCCCATCATCAATCAACCACAGGTAGCCATACTGGCAACAGGAACCATTGAAAAGAAGCCCGCTGTTATTGAAACACCTGCAGGCGATGCCATTGCCATCAGGCACAAGATGTTCCTTTCGCTCTCGTACGATCACCGTGCGGTGGATGGTGCACTGGGCGGTCAGTTCCTGAAACGGATAGCCGATTATCTAGAATCAGTTGATCCCAATCGTGAAATCTGATTAAAGTAAGATTTCATATAAAAAGGAATAAAGAATTATATTTCAACAAATAACTGCTGCTTTAGCAGTAAAATAGATTAACAATGAAAAGCAACGTTCCTGACAAATACTCGGTAAAGAAAACAGAGAAAAAGAGACTTTTACATTGGTACAAGTTGCTCTATATGGGGCGAACGCTCGATGAGCGTGCCCCCAATTATCTGAAGCAGGCCATCGGATGGTCATATCATGCACCGGCAGCTGGTCATGACGCCATACAGTTGGCCATTGGACAGAATTTCCGGAAAGAAAAAGATCATCTGTTTCCGTATTATCGGGATCTTCAGACATGTGTTTCTGCCGGATTGACAGCTGAGGAGATCATCTACAACGGCATTTCGAAAGATACGGATGTGGCGGGAGGCGGACGTCATATGTCAAATCACTTTGCCAAACCGGCCTGGAACATCCACAATGTCAGTTCGGCCACGGGTAATCATACGCTTCATGCCGCAGGACTGGGAAGGGCATTGAAGACATATGATGTGAAAGATGCTGTGGTGATAAGTTCGCAGGGTGAAAGCGCCCTCTCAGAAGGCTATGCCTATGAAGCGATTAACGGCGCTTCACGGGAGCAATTGCCGGTGGTTTTCGTTATACAGGACAATGGTTATGGCATTTCAGTACCTAAGGAGGATCAGTCGGCCAACCGAAAGGTGAGCCGCAATTTTGAAGGGTTAAAGCATCTGCGGGCCATTTATTGCAATGGCAAGGATGTGTTCGATTCGATGAATGCCATGGAGGAAGCTGTAAACTGGGCCATGTCAGAACAAAAACCGGTGATCGTACATGCCAATTGTGTACGGATCGGTTCGCACTCCAACTCCGACCGTCACGAGCTTTACCGTGATGAAAACGAATTGAGTTATGTGAAAGAATACGATCCGCTGGCCAAGTACCGTCGTTTATTGCTGCGTTATGAAAGGGCTACCGAAGAGGAACTCAAAGAGATTGAGGAAGGTGTGACAAAAGAGGTTAAAGAAGCTCATAAAAAGGCTTTGAAAGCTCCGGATCCAAAGCCGGAATCCATCCATGATTTTGTTATACCGGAACCATATAAGAGCGAAACGTATCCGGATGGAATCCATCAACAGGAGGGCAGTCGTATTAAACTGATCCAGGCCCTCAACGAAACGCTAAAATCTGAATTCCGGCATAATCCCGATACCTATATTTGGGGACAGGACATTGCTCACAAGGAAAAAGGAGGTGTTTTTAATGTGACCAAAGGTATGCAGCAGGAGTTCGGCAAAAAACGGGTATTCAATGCACCCATTGCCGAAGATTATATTATGGGAACGGCCAACGGTATGTCTCGATTCGACAAGAAAATTCGCATCGTTGTTGAAGGTGCCGAATTTGCCGACTATTTCTGGCCTGCGATGGAACAATACGTAGAGACAACCCATGAATACTGGCGTACCAAAGGACAATTTTCCCCCAATATCACCATACGCCTGGCATCTGGCGGATACATCGGAGGAGGATTGTATCACTCCCAAACTCCGGAGGGAGCTCTGGCAACTTTTCCGGGAGTCCGGGTGGTTTATCCCTCCTTTGCCGACGATGCAGCAGGATTGCTGCGTACTTCAATGCGTTCGGAAGGAATGACCCTCTTCCTGGAGCCCAAGGCTCTGTACAATTCGCCAAAAGCGGCTGCCGTAGTGCCCGATGATTTTGAAGTTCCCTTCGGAAAGGCCCGTGTGCGCCGGGAAGGAAAACATATGACAATGATCACTTATGGCAACACCACTTACATGTGTCTGGAAGCAGCCGAAAAGATGAGCAAGGAAGACGGTGTAGAGGTAGAAGTGATTGACATACGCTCACTTTTACCATTGGACAAAGAGACGATCCTAAAATCGATTGAAAAAACCTCCAGGGCTTTGGTTGTACATGAAGATAAAGTATTTGGCGGATTTGGCGGGGAGTTGAGTGCCATAATTGCTGATGAAGCGTTCCAGTTGCTTGATGCCCCGGTCAAACGTGTGGGAGCGGAATTTACGCCCATTGGCTTTAATCCTATTCTTGAGGCGGCGATACTTCCAAATACCGATAAGATCCTTAAAGCTGCACGAGATCTGATCGCTTTTTAACCTGAAGAATTCGTATCACTAAAATAGCAGACGATTCTGCCTGACGGTTGAACATTAGTTGTCAACAAACAAGCCAGGATGGATTATCTCATACAAATGTATTTACATAGTAAAAATGACAGGCAGGTTTCATGCAAAAGTCAAATAATAATCTGTTTACATGAAAAAAATAGGAATATTCTACAGTTTCAGGTCGCACAAAACCAAGCGGCAGGTAAAAAAAATGATCAAGCTTCTGGGCCAGGAAAATGTTGAAGAAGTGGATGTGGATAAAGCCACACACAAAGATTTTGAGAAATTCGATAATTTCATTTTTGCAGTTCCCACCTGGTTCGATGGCGAACTTCCCAATTACTGGGACGAATTTTTGCCCACCATCGAAGATGATGAGCTCAAGGGTAAAAAATTTGCTTTATTCGGCGGAGGTGACCAGAAAGGATATCCGGAAAATTTCGTCGACGGGATCGGCATCATGGCTGAATTTCTTGAAAAAAGAGGGGGAACCATCGTTGGATATACCTCAACCAAAGGCTATTCATACGAATACTCAAGAGCCCAAAGAGGAAATAAATTTGCCGGATTGGCGCTGGATATAGAAAATCAGGCTGCACAAACCGACGAACGCATTGAAAAGTGGATTGCCAATGTTCAAAAAGCATTTCAAAAATAAGCCGTTTTCTCTCTCCAATATTTGGGGAGTTCCTTAGAAAACCATACTTTTGTAACCGCTTAAATCAAGCATAAGGGCGACTCAGTAGCTCAGCTGGTAGAGCACGTCCCTTTTAAGGATGGGGTCCAGGGTTCGAATCCCTGCTGGGTCACTTTTGCAAAACACATTAAACCGGATTTTGTCTAAAACAATCTCCGGTTTTTTTGATTTTTCTCCCGACTAATTTTAATAAACATAATTAAGGTCTCAGGATTGTTGAAATCAATGTGAGGCCAGGATAAATTCAGGGAGAAAGCAGAGGTCAAAAGTCAGTTGATCAAGCAACACTTATAGAAATCTTGGGTGTTGTGCTCCATAGATCAAATTCACTGCACTTCCAATCTTAACCATCAAAGTTTAAACAGGAGCCAGTACCCAAACATCCTCACAGCAAATTAAACCGGCAAAAGCTCCGGGTGAAATCCCGGCAGAGGAAAGTGCAAAGCTACCTCAAAACCATAAGGTTAAAGGTCTGGCATGTTACTATTCACAGGCTTAACTTCCTCAAGATAACTCCAACGGCCTGGCTGGCCAGCCAGGCTTTCACGCAAGTGGTACTTTATAGCCAGACATTAGGTATTATTAAGGGAAGTAATATTGGCATGAATGAGCCCGGTCTAAAAAGCATCTTAATTGCCAAACTCTTCGTTGTTTGAATTTTTTGCAGCCTCATTAACAATCAGTTAACTCCGGTACAAAAATTTAAAACGCCTCGATTTTGACAAAAATATACCTTTTTATACCGCACTCATGAATTAAAAATAGGAGGGAGGGTTTATGCTTTGATTACATATGTAACTCATGGAAATCAGATTTTTTACTTTAATCAAAACCACATACAATACATTTTAAAATTCTTTAATTCAGTTATTTATAGCATTCATTTTTAATAAAAATTCAATGCCATTCAATGGGGTTGTGAATATTTATGCATACAGATTCAAAATCGACATGTAATTATCTTTTATAATATTGATAACCAGTCTATATAATGTTTTATATAAAGCATTACTGCATGATTGTCATTAAATGGTGTCCACCCATTTGGATGGGCAGACTTTTCAATATGTGAGAAAAAAGCAATTCCGGAGAGTAATTTCAATCAATATGAACTAAAATCCTTAATTAACGTGTGCTTTAAAACGTAGATAAAAAGAGATTTAGGGACTTCATATAATATTTTTCTTCAAGAAAAAACAATGGGGGAAACTTAAGTGTAAGACAAAATGAATCATGTTTACAATTATCGCAATTATTTAGAATCAATATTTTTGTTGTTGTGACTTGTTTTAATACATTTGTAAAACACACATGTAACAGTCCGTCGTTTTTTGTGCCTGCTTTTCCCTGGCATATTTTGTAATAAACTTTTTAAATAAAAACGTGATGCAACAGGGGCCATACCTCTAAAAGAGAACTGTTTTTCAGATGTTTTCACTGACCAATGCAGACCGCAGAGAAAACAAGCGGTCATCGTAACAGGAGATCTTCATTAATTGTGATGAAATTGACAACAAAGTAATTTTTAAAAACAAAAGTGCAGACAACCCTCTCAATAACAAATAAGCACCATGAAGGACAGATTACAGGAAATATTGACAAAAGAACACCTCACACCGGCCCGATTCGCCGAATTGGTTGGGGTGCAGCGTTCCAGCGTCAGCCACATTCTATCGGGACGCAATAAACCCAGTCTTGATTTTATTCAAAAAATACTCACCCATTTCGGTCACATTAATCCGGACTGGCTTATTACGGGCAAAGGTTTTTACAAAAGACAGGCTATTGCTCCTTCGGATGAAAAAGACAGAGCTGATTCCACCCGAAATTTTCGGAACGGGCGTATCAATTTCCCGGCTTCTCCACCGGTGGAAGACGAAGATCCATTCTCTTACGGCTCCAATATTCCGGATGATGAAAAGGCTAAAGGAAGTAACTCAGATGCGCCTGTACCCCCAAAAGATCCGGATATGGAGGCACCTGCTTCCGTTGATCAATCAGCCGAAGGAATAGATGAGCGGGATATAAACAAAAGAGAGACTTCTCCTGTTAAGGGAAAAAGCATCATAAAGACCGTCTTTTTTTATACAGACAATACTTTTGAAGTATTTTATCCGACGCATTGAGCCGGTTTTTTTAAGTGATTTTATATCTTTGCCGGGGTTCATGAATCGAAGAGGAAAACCCAAAAACAGGTTTACATTTGTAAACAAAGCTTTTCATGCAAAAAAAATATACAGAAAACTTCACCGTTGAGAGCAATACCCGGTTAACCCGGGAATTTGTCGTACTGGAGCTTAGCCATCCCGCACAATTGCCCCGGATGTATCCCGGACAATTTGCCGAAGTTCGTGTAGACAATTCACCTGAAACTTATCTGAGACGCCCCATATCCATTCACGATGTGGACTATTCCTGCAATGTTATAAAATTGTTAATTCAGGAAATTGGCGCCGGCACCAGACAGTTGGCAAAAACAGCTCCCGGGGAGACTTTAAATCTGATATATCCCCTGGGGTCCTGGTTTTCATTGCCTGACAGTAAAAATGTTTTACTGGTTGGAGGTGGTTGTGGTGTAGCACCGTTGCTTTTCCTGGGACGATATCTCAAAGAAAATGGCATCACACCACGTTTTCTTTTGGGTGCTGCCAGTGAAGGTGATCTGGTTGGCATAGATGCCTGCCGGCAACTGGGTGAAGTACTCACAACCACTGAAGACGGTTCGGCCGGAACCAGGGGGTTTGTGATCCACCATCCGGTAATGAAGACATTTACCCCCGATTTTGACTGGCTCTATACATGCGGACCAGAACCTATGATGAAGGTTCTCGCCAAATATTCCCGTGAACGCGACATCAAATGCCAGGTTTCACTCGAAAATACCATGGCTTGTGGTTTCGGTGCTTGTTTATGTTGTGTAACCCCAACTATTGACGGGCACAAGTGCACATGTGTGGACGGTCCTGTCTTTGATTCAAATTATTTGAAATGGTAAATCTTTCAGTAAAAGCAGGTGATATTCATCTCAAAAATCCGATTATGACAGCTTCCGGTACATTCGGATATGGTGAAGAATACATGGATTTTGTTGACATAGATCAACTTGGTGGTATTATTGTCAAAGGAACAACCGCTTCACCTCGTGAAGGCAATGCTTATCCACGTATGGCGGAAACCCCAATGGGTATGCTCAATGCTGTTGGCTTGCAAAACAAAGGGGTGGATGTTCTTATTAATGAAATATGGCCCCGGATTTCGGGTTTTAAAACCAATGTGTTGGTCAATGTTTCGGGATCGACAGTCGAGGAATACGTCGAAACGGCTGGTAAAATAGCCAATATTCCGGGGATTCCGGGAATAGAATTAAACATCTCGTGTCCGAATGTGAAAGAGGGAGGAATGACTTTTGGCACCAGTTGTCCTTCGGCGGTTGCTGTTACACGTGCTGTCAGGGAGGTTTTCCCGCGGCATTTGATGGTCAAGCTTTCTCCCAATGTAACCGATATCACCGAAATAGCCCTGGCTGTTGAGGAAGCCGGTGCCGATTCGCTTTCCCTTATCAATACATTACTGGGGATGGCCATTGACGCAGAAACCCGGCGACCGATTCTCTCCACTGTTACAGGGGGCTTATCGGGTCCATGCATCAAACCCATTGCTTTGCGGATGGTTTGGCAGGTGGCATCGGTGGTTGGCATTCCTGTAATAGGAATGGGAGGAATCGCCTCGGCATCGGATGCCATTGAGTTTATACTGGCCGGGGCAACAGCTGTACAAGTGGGTACGGCCAATTTTCGTGAACCTGCGGTTACGAGGACCATCATAGATGGGATACAGGAGTATATGATCCGCCATGGCATTCAGAGTATGGATGAAATCAGAGGGGCCCTGAAGGTTGATCGTTAGTGCTTGCTGGACTGGTTTTAATATAAACAATTGAATCAAAGGTTTTACAAAAGTTTAACGGACTTTTAAGTGCCCGTCTATTAAGTAAGCAAAGTTTGTTTTTGGTCATGTACCTGTCCATAAATTCACAATTGCAAAGCTTGCGAACACCCAAAAGAACAGTTTACATACGTAAATGAGTATTTTGGCAGCAGCCGTTATGGACAAACACTATTAAGTCAAAAGACAGATCATTTATACAAATGTATTTGAGCAGAAATATGGCAGGCTGTCTTTCGTATGGGTGTTAATAATTATAGCCATCTACGAAAGTTTATGAATCAATCAGCTAGAAAAAGAACGAAAGGGAAGATGCAATATCTTTTAGTATACAAATGTAACACATTGAAGAGATACATTTGTATGCTAATCAATACACATATGTAACCAATATCAGACTATGCATTTAAATCATTGTTGGATCATACTTTTTTTATTCTTCTTTTCACTCAATACTATTCAAAGCAAGAGTGAGACAAAGAACGAGATACCTTCTCTTTCAGAAGAAAGCATTATATCTCTGTTAACTTGTGCTCCCGGTGATGAGCTTTATTCCGTATTCGGCCATACAGCCATAAGAGTGAATGATCCGGATCAGGAAATAGACATGGTATTCAACTACGGCACATTCGACTTCAACACTTCTTTTTTCTATCTTAAATTTGCACATGGCAGTCTGGACTATTTGCTTTCGACTTCAGAATTTAAAAGCTTTATGCGTGAATATTTTGTTGCAGGTCGGTCGGTTTGGGAGCAAGAGCTGGATTTGGGGGAAGAACAGAAAGATCGTCTTTTCCGTGCATTGATGATTAATGCACGGCCCGAAAATCGGGCTTACCGCTATGATTTCTTTTTTGACAATTGCGCCACAAGGGTACGGGATGTATTGCTGGATTCATTTGAAAAAGAAAATTTGTCCTTCGGGAAGGGAGGAGTAGCTGAAGAGCTTACCTTCCGGCAGGCTATCCATCCATATCTGGAAGCTAAACCGTGGACTAAAATAGGTATTGATCTGGTGCTGGGAATACCTGCCGATGAGATGACCGATGTCAGATCGGTCATGTTTTTGCCCGATCATTTAATGGAACAGTTTTCCGGTATTTCTATACAACAGGGGGCAGAAAAGAGACAGTTGATCAAGGGCGAGAAACAGTTGCTGGATTTTCCCTCTCCGGTTGAAAGTGGTCTGTCCGCAATATCACCAATGCTGATCCTTTGGATTGCAGCTCTTTTGATAATCATGCTCTCCCTGGCAGAAATATTTGGCTATATACGAATGAAAAGAGTGGATGTTGTTCTTTTTTCAATTAACGGTATTATCGGATTGATCATTGCATATTTGTGGATGATTTCACTTCATGAGGCAACGGGTCCCAATTTAAACATATTATGGGCCCATCCACTCTGGTTTTTCTTTGTTTTCGGCAATAGATACCGGTGGTGGGGGAAAGTGCTCAGATACGTTCAATTAACCCTTTTGATCGTGCTTATTTTTACTTTTAGTTTGTTGCCGCAGTCCATTCCGTTCGAATTTGTTCCGGTATGGATCATTCTTGCAGTCAGACTTGGAAAACCTTATATTGGAGATATCCTGATCAATGAAAAAAAATGATTTTGAGATGACTAGTGGCTGCTCTTTTTAAAAAAAAAATAAAATTTTGAAGGGCTACATGTGGAAACTTTATTTCTATAAGTCTCGTATAACCCTGTAAAATGGGATTTTAAAATAAAATTACTATTTTTGCATCAGCATTCACAGGGTTCAAATGATAAGAGAAGGTCAGGATACGTTCTTTTATCATTCCCGAAACACTGTTTTTCCGTTGCTTGTGTGTAGAAGAAAAAACAGAATTTCGGTAATAGCATTGATCGTATGAAAATACAAACAAAAGCCATATTGATATTGGCAGGTCTGATGGCAGGACTTGCTGTAAAATATATCACGGGTCCTTCCATTCAATCGTTTGGTACTGATTTCACACCACCAGAACCCGAGGCAACTTCACTCAGGGTATCGGGATTTTTTTCCGATGATCCGCAATTTTCTTCCATTGACTCAGAAGTAGAGAGATTTCTTCAGCGGAATGAGATGGCAGGGGCTTCCGTAGCCATTGCCAAAGATGGAGATATGGTTTTTGCCAAGGGGTATGGATGGGCCGACCAGGACAATCGAATTCGGACCGAGCCTTATCATTTGTTCCGTGTGGCCAGTGTTTCGAAGCTGATCACGGCTGCTGGTATCATGAAACTTGTCGAGCAGGATGTCATCAGTCTGGACGATCCTGTTTTCGGCCCGGAAGGAATACTGAACCATCCGCCATATGATTCTTATGCGGATAAAAAAGTGGAAGACATTAAAGTTGTACATTTATTGAACCACTCAGGCGGATGGACAAACCGCTGGGGCGATCCGTTGTTCATTCCCTCTGCTGTTGCCCGGGGATTGGGTAAGGAACAGCCGGTGGATGCAACGGATATCATCCAGTATATGCTTGGTAAACGTCTGCATTTCCAACCAGGTACAAGATCTTCTTATTCCAATCTGGGGTATGTAATCCTTGGGAAGGTGATCGAAGAAGCCAGCAATACCGATTATGAGTCTTTCATCAAAACCAACATTCTTTATCCGCTTGGTATTTTTGATATGAGACTGGGCGGAAGCTATCTTACCGAACGGGCCGAACTGGAAGTCAAATATTATGAGCCTTCCAATACTTATCTTGTGCGGGATCACCGGAATAACAGAAAAAAAGTTAAGCGCAGTTACGGGGGAAATGATATTAAAACTCTGGGACCGGCAGGGGGTTGGCTGGCTTCGGCAACCGATCTTTTAAAATTCATGCTTGCCATTGATGGTCTTAATTTGTCGGACGATATTCTGAGCCAGGAATCTATTGAAACCATGACGATATCACAAAAGCCTTATCTTGATCCGATTGGATGGAGAGGGGTGCGTAAAGGGGATTCGTGGTACCGCACAGGAACACTGGCTGGAACTTCGGCTTTGATGATGCGCAAGGATGATGGATTTTCATATGTTGTGTTATTTAACAGCAGCACATGGAAAGGATCTATGCTGGCTAGTGATATCCGGCAGATGATGAACCGGGCCATTTACAAAACGGAGGAATGGCCTGAATACAATTTGTTTAAGCTTGCAAGCTCCTGGGAATAAAACAATTACAGCAATCCGAAAACTTTTCTCTCCCAAAAACGGCTGATTTAATTTGAAAGGATTTATCAATCAGGGGAAGTTGATTGCTAAGGTTATCTTGTCAGGCAAGTCTGTCTGTGATATCTGAGTTTTCCGTTTGATTCATCATTTATCTTGTTCATTAAACGACCCCGAGTTACAAGACGGGAGAGCGGAATACTAAGATGCGTAGCTGTTTTAAAACAATCTTTCAGAACAAAACGGAGATAACCGTTAAGAAGCTGACATGCATACGTGTCTGCCGTTTTTTGTATATATAAGCATTAATTTCAATGGTTTTGGATCAAAAATCCAGAATGTTTTTTTTTCTTCATAAGCCGCCAGGCAGATTCGCAAGCAAGAATACTTATTTATCTCATTGTGACAACGTTTACCATGCTTGTTTCATTGAGCCGATCCAGAAAGATTATTTGCAACTCAAGACCACAAGTCACACAAATTTTGTTGGCGCATTCGACGTACGACTTTGATTTGATTATCCGTTTAGTGCACTGTGTATTTTTTAAAAATTGCCCTGTCCTATAATTGACATTATGTTTAATTTTATATTTAAAAGAAAACCGGTATTCTTTCAACCGGTTTTCTTTTAAAGTTCATTTAGTTCCAAAGTTTCATAGAACCCTAGACCTCATATTATTCGTCAATCCGTTCCATTTCACCTTCTTCACCTTCTTCTCCTGTTGAGCCTGAAGATCCCTGGAGTTTCTTCAACTTTTCGTTGACTTCATTGTATTTCTCACTCTCATCAAACCGGTAATAAAGACCTTTCAGACTTTGAAGAACGTCTGTATTCTCAGGTTCAATCTCATGCGCTTTTTCCATGAGTGGTCGTGCTTTTTTGAACAAACTGTCGGCTTTAGCCTTTTCTTCCTGGAATTTTTCATGTTCTGTTTCATCGTTGGCAACGCCCATCTGTTCTATACCCTGATTGAAATAAATGACCCCGAGGTTAAACAAAGCATCAAAGAATGATTCATCCTTCTCAATAGCTTTCTCATAATCTTCAATAGCTTTCTCATAATCCTCGTTCTGATCATGAAGTACTCCTCTCGCATAATAGAATGTTGGATTCTCCGGCTCAGATTCAACGGCCCGATTCAAATACTCCATGGCTTCTTCATTTTGTTGAGTCTCCAGGTAGTAATTGATCAACTGAGTAAGCAACCGCTCATCCTCGGGATATTTTTCAAAGCCGTTTTTCAGGTTTTCAGCCCTTTTGGTTGAATCTCCTAATGTATTATATACCTGATCAAGTAAAAGAACGGCATCCCCTTCTCCATAATCATATTTGATGGATTCATCGAGATACTTGGCTGCAGTTTCCCATTCTTCTGCATTATATGCAGCCAAACCTGTATTATACATAATGGCAGTATCAACAACTTCCTCTTCGTTATCTTCCTGCATCATATCAAGATCATTAATATTCAGGACATCTTCAAAAAGTGTCATGGCCTCTTTATATTTTTCCTGATTAAAAGCTTCAACTCCCGCATTTGTAAGCACATCAAGGAAAAAGGTTAAAGACATTTTGATCTCATTTTCAAAGCGTCCGCCAGCTTCCTGATCCAGGTCTATGGCCTTCATATAATTCTCTACAGCACTCTCCAGCAAAGCAGGATCTTGTTGCTCCTCGTATTTGGCCTCATCAATCTGAGCCGCCACGAGATAAGTTTTTGGCCATTTTCTTTCTTCTGTTGCCTCTTCTGATTCTAAAACCTCATTCAGCCTTTTTTCGGCAGCTTCAATATCTCCATTATCCAGATACGACTGGGCTGAGTTGATTTTTCCTTTTTGACTGCAAGAAGTGGCTAATGCAATCACTGCAATTGAAAGTAAGACAAGTTTTTTCATTATTCTCTCGTTTTTGAGTGGATTATTTGCAAATATTAAACATTATTTGGATTCACTTCTGTAAGTTTTTGTCAATTTTTTGTTGCATAACACTATTAACCCGGATTATTGACTTCGTCGAACTTCGTTTCATGAATAATCCCTGTCTCCGGCAGCGACTAAGATTCAGTAAAAACTTCCTCTTCCCCGATCAGAATTACTAATTGCTCACGTGCAGATTCACTTTTTATCCGTCAATATTTTCTTCATTTTCATCTGCATCATCTGACTGTTTTTCGAGAACCCCACTTTCTGTAATATCTTCTGCCAATTTGGCTTCTGACAAAACTTTGGTAACGGAAGCGATCATATCCTGCTTTTTATCCAGGTTAATGAGTCGTACGCCCTGAGTGGCCCTGCCCGTTACTCTTATATCGGCGACAGCTACACGTATGGTCATTCCCGAACGGTTCATGATCATAAGGTCATTATCATTCGTAACATTCTTTATGGTGATGAGATCACCGGTCTTTTCGGAAATGCGCATGGTCTTCACGCCTTTTCCACCCCTATTTGTTACACGATAATCATCCAGAGCAGAACGCTTTCCGAATCCTTTTTCGGAAACCACCAGTATATCGTCGTTTTTGTCTTTCACACAAATCATGCCAACCACTTCTTCCGCACTTGGGTTAAGGCTAATGCCTCTAACACCATAGCCCTTGCGCCCAATGCACCGAACACCAGCCTCGTTGAATCGAATGGCCCGGCCGGTGTTTGTTGCCATAAGGATCTCTGTATTTCCGCTGGTCAGCCTGGCCTGGATCAACTCATCATCTTCCCGGATATTAAGAGCAATAACACCTGATTGCCTGGGTCTTGAATAATCGGCCAGCAGTGATTTTTTGATGATTCCTTTGCGGGTTCCCATAAGGATATAATGGGAATTGATGAATTCCTCATCGTTGAGTTTTTTAACCCGGATGAATGCTTTTACAGTATCTTCCGGGTCAATCTGGAGCAGGTTTTGAATGGCCCGCCCTTTGGAATTTTTGCTGCCTTCTGGTATTTCGTAAACTTTCAGCCAAAAACACCGGCCTCTCTTGGTGAAAAAGAGCATGGTATTATGCATGGAGGCGGGATAAATATGCTCGATGAAATCTTCATCCCTGGTGTTGCTCCCTTTTGAGCCTACTCCCCCACGGTTTTGGGTTCTGAACTCACTAAGCGGCGTACGCTTCATGTACCCGAAATGTGAAATGGTAATGATCATTTCTTCGTCGGCATAAAAATCCTCCGGATTAAATTCTTCTGAGGAATAAACGATCTCGGTACGCCTTTCGTCATTGAATTTCGCCTTGACCTCAAGCATCTCATCTTTTATTATTTCCATACGTCGATGAACATGCTCAAGAATGTCTTTCAACCGTTCAATTTCTTTTAACAACGCCTCATATTCCGATCTCAGCTTGTCCTGTTCCAGTCCGGTAAGTTGCCGCAGACGCATTTCGACAATAGCGCGGGCCTGCACATCTGTCAGTTCAAACCGTTCAATTAATTTTTCCCTCGCTTCATCGGGACTCTGAGCAGCCCGGATAATTTTAATCACTTCGTCGATGTTATCACTGGCAATGATGAGCCCCTCCAAAATATGAGCCCTCTTTTCAGCCTGTTCCAGCTCGTACCGGGTTCGACGGGTCACCACATCGTGACGGTGTTCTACAAAGTGCTGGATAGCGTCTTTAAGATTAAGCAATTGCGGCCGCCCCTTTACAAGAGCGATACAATTTACGCCAAACGAAGCCTGTAGATTAGTATATTTATAAAGGTGATTCAGAACAACACTGGCAATGGCCTCTTTCTTCAGATCAATTACGATACGCATCCCTTCACGGTCCGACTCATCATTGACATTGGAAATGCCTTCCACCCTTTTTTCATTAACCAGATCGGCGATTTTGACAATCAATTCGGCTTTATTGACCATATAGGGGATCTCAGTAATCACGATCTTTTCTCGGCCGTTTTTGTCGGTCTCTATCTCCGAACGGGCACGAACAACAACACGTCCCCTGCCGGTTTCATAAGCCTCTTTCACACCCTGGTAGCCGTAAATGATGCCACCGGTAGGGAAATCAGGGGCCTGAATAACATTGATAAGTTCGTCTACACTGATATCAGGATTGTCAATATATGCCACAATGGCATTGACTGTATCCCCAAGGTTGTGAGGCGGCATATTGGTGGCCATTCCCACTGCAATACCGGAAGTACCATTTACCAACAATGCTGGTATTCTCGTAGGTAAAACGGTGGGCTCTTTCAGGGAATCGTCGAAATTGAACTGATAATCAACCGTATTTTTTTCAATATCGGCAAGCATCTCTTCCGACAATTTGTTCATTCTGGCCTCTGTATAACGCATCGCCGCCGGACTATCGCCATCAACCGATCCCATGTTACCCTGGCCGTCGACCAGCTTGTAACGCATCGACCAGTGCTGTGCCATTCGGATCATGGCATGATAGACCGATGAATCCCCATGGGGATGATATTTCCCGAGCACCTCTCCTACAATCCTTGCAGACTTTTTGTATGGTTTGCCTGAAGTTATTCCCAAATCGTGCATACCATATAATACACGACGGTGAACCGGCTTTAAACCATCTCTCACATCGGGCAGAGCCCGGGAAACGATCACCGACATCGAATAATCGATGTAGGCCGATTGCATTTCTTCTTCAATATTGATTTTAATTATTTTTTCTCCATCAGCCATTTAAAACGATTTTAGATGAGTCTGAGTTAAAAAAAAGCCCTTTTTTGCAGCCTTTTTTTTCACAGCCCTAAATTAATCATTTCCCGGCGAACCATAAAACAACCTTGATTGTTTTTATTAACATTAACTGTTCTTGGGAGTTTTGCTCTTTTTGTCGTATTTTTGACAATCAATGAAATCTGCAATTCTGACATATTACGAATGATTGCATAGTTTTTGATAAAAAAATGTAACCTGAACCATTCATAAATTATTTCCCTATAAATAAAGTTCAGGTTAACCCTGACCAGGATGAAGTTAAACTTTTGAAAAAAGGTTTTTACTGAATCTTAGTCGCTGTCGGCGAGACAGGGATTATTTATGTAACGAAGTTCGACAAAGTCAAAAACACGGGCTTAAATAAACAGACAAAAGAAGAAAGGCATACCTAATATGGATTTAAATTTTTCATCAAGAATAAGAGAGATTCTTACGATCAGCCGCCAGGAAGCTTCCCGGCTTGGCAATCCTTTCCTTGCACCCGAGCATCTGATGCTGGGCTTGTTAAGTGATCAGGAATGCAAAGCAGGAAAGGTTCTCTCAAGGTTGAAAGTAGATTTTGAACAGGTAAAGGACACCATAGAGAGGAGAATTAAAGAACAATCGCCATTGAACAAAAATGAAGATCTGCCGCTTCTAAAATCAACTGAGCAGATACTTAAACTTGTTCATTTGGAAGCCAGGGCCCTGAAAAGTCAGAAGGTAAATACGCTGCATCTTTTACTGGCCCTGCTGAAAGATCGCAGCAGCACAATTTCAGAAATTATGAAAGACTACGATGTACAATATGACCAATTGCGGTCAATCGCCGAAAATGCTCCACCACAAGGAAAGGCACAGATGCCGGAAGACGATGATGCCGATTCTCCATTCTCTTCCCAGGGAGGTGGCGGCCAGGAAGGCAGCAAATCGGGCTCAGGTAAACCCGGCTCGGAAACACCGGTACTCGACAATTTTGGTATCGATATTACACGGGCTGCCGAAGAAGGTCGGCTCGACCCAATTGTTGGGCGTGAAAATGAAATTGAACGACTGGCCCAGATATTAAGTCGCCGCAAAAAGAACAATCCCGTGTTGATTGGTGAACCGGGTGTTGGTAAATCAGCCATTGCCGAGGGACTCGCCCTTCGTATCATTGACAAGAAAGTTTCCCGGGTATTGTTCGAAAAAAGAGTTGTGACCCTTGATCTGGCCTCTATTGTTGCCGGCACAAAATACCGTGGACAGTTTGAAGAGCGAATCAAGGCAATCTTGAACGAGTTGTCGAAAAATCAGAACATTATTCTCTTCATTGATGAGATACATACCATTGTTGGTGCCGGCGGAGCAACAGGTTCACTGGATGCGGCCAATATGCTGAAACCGGCTTTGGCACGCGGTGAAATTCAATGCATCGGGGCCACGACCCTTGATGAATACCGGCAACACATTGAAAAAGACGGTGCTCTCGAACGCAGGTTTCAAAAAGTGATGATTGAACCGACCAGTGTTGAGGAGACCACGGAGATACTTAACAATATAAAAGAGAAATATGAAGATCATCACAATGTCTATTTCACTCCGGAGGCCATCGATGCCTGTGTGAAACTTACAGAGCGTTATATTTCCGACAGGCATCTGCCGGATAAGGCCATCGATGCCATGGATGAATCCGGATCGCGGGTTCATATTAGTAACATTGTGGTGCCCGAAACCATTCTCGATCTGGAACAAAAGATTGAGGAGACCAAGGATAATAAAATAAAAGCGGTTAAAGCTCAGAATTTTGAATTGGCTGCCAGTTTTCGGGATAAAGAAAAATCACTCATCGACGAGCTTGAAGAATCCAAGAAAAAATGGGAAGAAGAGCTTCAAAAACATCGTGAAACAGTAGATGCCGAACGTGTTGCTGAAGTGGTGGCCATGATGACCGGTATTCCGGTTCAAAGAGTGGCTCAGGCTGAAGGATCGCGATTGATGCAGATGGGCGAACAGCTCAAAGGAAAAATTGTGGGTCAGGATGATGCGATCATAAAGATCGTGAAAGCTATTCAGCGTAACCGTGCCGGACTTAAAGATCCGAACCGGCCCATCGGCTCGTTCGTATTTCTCGGACCTACAGGTGTAGGGAAAACACATCTGGCCAAAGTGCTTGCCCAATATTTATTCGATACCACCGATGCGCTGATTCGAATAGACATGAGTGAGTATATGGAGAAGTTCAGCGTTTCCCGCCTCGTAGGAGCTCCCCCGGGATATGTCGGTTACGAAGAAGGTGGCCAGTTGACGGAAAAAGTCCGTCGTCGCCCATATTCTGTGGTCCTGCTTGATGAAATTGAAAAGGCACATCCCGATGTGTTCAATTTGTTACTGCAGGTGCTCGACGAAGGTCGTCTGACCGATAGCCTCGGACGAAAGATCGACTTTAAGAATACCATCATTATCATGACCTCAAATATCGGTACACGTGAATTGAAGGATTTCGGACGTGGCATTGGATTTACCACTGGCACTAAGATGACCAGTGCCGAACACAACAGGAGTGTCATCGAAAAAGCCCTGAAAAAAGCTTTTTCACCGGAATTTCTGAACCGGCTTGATGATGTGGTTATCTTCAATGGCCTCGAAAAAGAGGATATTCGGAAGATCATTGACATTGAGCTTCAGGGACTTTATCAACGTGTGGAAGGACTTGGCTATAAGCTTGAACTGACAGATGCGGCCAAAGATTTTATTGCATCCAAAGGCTATGATGTTCAATATGGTGCCCGTCCTCTCAAACGAGCCATTCAGAAATATCTTGAGGACGAGATGGCTGAGGTGATCATTCAGGCTTCTATCAGCGAAGGAGATTTAATTGAGGTTGACTATGATAATGAAAATGAAAAAATCAAAACCGACATCAAAAAAATAGCTGACAACAGTAATAACAATAAAAAAGAGGAGAAAGAGAAGAATGAAGAGAATGAAGAGTCTGAGCAACAACAAACAAAACAGGCTAACAAGAATTGATTCTAACGATCGATTGGAATGATATACCATCAAAAAAGCCTGCCCCATTTAAGGAGCAGGCTTTTTTGATATCATCAAGATTATTATGGGTGTTTCAAACCTCAATCTTCTTGAACATGATTTTCTGCTACATTTCTTCGAGACGGGTATTGATCTCTTCCAGCGATGCTTTTGCATCTGAATTTTCCGGATCAATTTCCAATGCCTTTTCAAACCACTCTTTGGCCTTAGAGAATTCGTCATTAGCCCTGTCGGTGATTTCGTCATACTCTGAAGGATCTGCATCCTGAGCCGTAGCCAAAATTTCTGATGCTTCATTGAATGGCTCAGACCCTTTCTTCAGATAATAATTTACGAGCATTTTTTTCATATGCCCGACATACTTGCTCGATTCATATTCTTCAACGGCATCCAGCAAATACTCTTCCATTTCCTCGGTCTGCCCCAGCTTATTCATTGAATAAGCAATATAATAGGTAGCAATATCTTCCCTGAATTCTTGATCCTTAGCCATTTCATAATATTTTATGGCCTTCTCAAACTTTTCTGAACGCCGTGCGCATGTAGCTGCATTATAAACCATGGCATCTTCAAGGGGCTCACCGTCTTCCCAATTCTCAATGGCTTTTTCATAAAGCTCCAGAGCTGATTCATAATCTTTGTCTCTAAGGGCATCGTTGCCTTCATTTTTATAATCTGCCGCTGATTTGTCCTGGGCTATAACGCTGCCGGCAATGGCAAAAAGGACAAAACTGATTGTTAATAAGTACTTCATATCGCTATCAAATTTAATGGTTGGTAATTCTTCCTTAGGTCCGTAAAAATAGCCTTTTTCATACAATCAAAAAACAAAAAACGGACCAAAACTTAAAATTCATTAAAAATTTTCTTTCTTTCCTTTCTCTTTTCCCAAACTTACCCGACATCCAATAAATATTTCTTCAGAGATTCGTAATTTACGGGCATTGTGTCTTGTTTGTTTTTATTTACAAAATCCGGGCCATATTCTTCCCGCAGCTTCATGGCTACTTCAGGCAGTAGGTCATCAATAATTTCAACAAATTTCCGTGGATGAGCTGTTGCCACAAAAAAGCCTTGTTCGTCACCTCCCAGATTGTTCTGCAATCCCAGGTAACCCGCTGCTGAATGAGGATCCAACACATAGGAATAATTGCTGTGCACATCAGCAATGACCTGTTTTATCTCCTGATCTGTTATGGCATTGGCCAACAACAACCTTCGCAACTCCTCAAGATTATTTCTGAAAAGTGCGTAGAGCCGGGGCCAGTTACTTGGATCGCCGACATCCATAGCATTGGCAAGGGTAACAATGGTATCCCGGGGATTGTAAAGGCCTGATTCCAGAAACCGGGGAACCACATCGTTGACGTTGGTGGCCGCCACAAACCGCGAAACGGGTAATCCCATGCGATGAGCCATTACGGCCGCAGTGAGATTTCCAAAATTACCACTGGGCACACATACCACTGGCTCAATATCATTTTGCTGCTCCCTTATCCGGGCAACACCTTCAAAATAATAGACCATCTGGGGAAGCAATCGGCCAAGGTTAATAGAATTGGCTGAAGTTACAGCCAACTGCCGCCGCAATTCCTTATCATTAAAGGCCTGTTTTACCAACCGTTGGCAATCATCGAAGGCCCCATCAACAGCTACGGCATGGATATTATGTCCAAGTCCGGTCATTTGTTGTTCCTGATAGGGACTGATCTTACCCCTTGGATACAGAATAACCACTTCAATGCCCGGGACTTTGTAAAAACCGTGGGCTACGGCTCCCCCGGTATCGCCGGAAGTGGCCGTAAGAACCACCATTTTACTGTTTTCCACCGGATGAAGACGACTCATAAGTCTTGAAAGAAACCTGGCCCCTACATCTTTGAATGCCTGGGTAGGCCCGTGAAAAAGCTCCAGAACATTAATGTTATCGTGAATATTGACCAGAGGGATTGGGAAAGAAAAAGTTTCATTGACAATCTGCATCAATTCTTCTTCTTCGAGTTCCTCTTCCACATA
>JAWOCV010000155.1:0-18587 GCA_046483585.1 Marinilabilia sp. | reverse complement strand
GAGCACCTGGAAACTTCGGCCAGTGGCGGGTCTGATATAAAAGCCAGGAATCTTAAAGCTGAATTCGTATCGGCTTCTTCTTCGGGCGGAGCGAACATTGAAGTTTATGCCTCTGAGGAGTTAAAGGCTTCAGCCAGCGGCGGATCGGATGTAGATTGTTTTGGGCCGGCCAGAATGGTTGAGAAAAGCGAATCGGGTGGTGGGGATGTTACCCGGCGATAAAAGGGAAAAAGGATTTGTTGTGAAAAATAAAAGAGCTTTCCAGGGCGCGTTCTATCAAAAAGGCAGATGTTTCTGTTCAGGTAAAGGAACGCTGCTCCCGGTAAAAGCTCTTTTGTTGAGCGAATCTGCTCCGCTCTGCTTGGCCACCGTGTGGCATGAATATGGGGTGTATGCCGTGTATTCTTTTAGAAAGTAGTCAGTTACATGGTTACACAACACCTTGTGCCAGCATGGCATTGGCTACTTTTATGAAGCCGCTGACGTTGGCTCCTTTCACATAGTTTACATAGCCATCTTTTTCCTGGCCATTTTTGACACAGTTGGCATGAATGTCTTTCATGATGGACTTAAGTTTGTTGTCCACTTCATCGCGCGTCCAGGTGATACGCATGGAGTTCTGTGACATTTCCAGTCCTGATACGGCTACTCCGCCTGCATTGGCTGCTTTTCCGGGGCCGAACAATATCTGCTTGTCATGGAACAGATGGACAGCATCAGGTGTGCAGGGCATATTGGCTCCTTCTGATACACAGAAGCATCCGTTTTCGATCAGGGTGTGGGCATCGTCGCCATTCAATTCATTTTGCGTGGCACTGGGAATGGCTATATCACATTTTACATTTTTCCAGGGTGTTTCTCCCTCAAAATATTCCACATCGGGATATTTCTCTGCGTATTCACGGATACGTCCCCGAATGGCGTTTTTCAATAATTTGACATATTCCAGCTTTTCAGCATCAATACCATTGGGGTCATAAATGGATCCGCTGGAATCTGAAAGCGAAACAGGTTTCCCGCCTAATTCGAGAACTTTCTCCACGGCAAACTGGGCCACATTGCCTGAACCACTGATGGCAACGGTTTTGCCTTTAAAACTTTCGCCTTTGGTGGCCATCATTTCCTGAGCAAAGTAGGTCGCTCCGTAACCGGTCGCTTCCGGACGCAACGGACTGCCGCCCCACTCAGCGCCTTTGCCGGTGAAAGTTCCTTCAAATGAATTGGCCAGACGCTTGTACTGACCGAATATGAAACCTATTTCACGACCGCCTACGCCAATGTCACCGGCGGGAATGTCGGTATTGGCACCCACATGCCGCTCAAGCTCTGTGACGAACGACTGGCAGAATTTCATGACTTCCTGATCCGATTTTCCTTTGGGATTGAAGTCGGAACCTCCTTTACCACCACCCATTGGGAGTGAAGTTAGGCTGTTTTTCAGGACCTGCTCAAAAGCCAGGAATTTAAGAATGCTTTGATTAACGGAGGGGTGAAAGCGGAGTCCGCCTTTGTATGGGCCGATGGCACTGTTCATTTGAACACGAAATCCTTTGTTGATCTGAACTTCACCCTGATCGTCCAGCCAGGGAACACGAAAACTGATGATCCTTTCAGGTTCAGTCATGCGTTCCAGCACCTTATTCTTCATCAATACAGGATTTTCCAAAATAAAGGGTGCCAAACTCTCAACGACTTCGTGAACGGCCTGATGAAATTCGGGTTCATGCGGATTTTTGGCTTCTACATTGGCCATAAAATCCTCAATGTACTTCAGTACTTTTGATTCATTCATAAGTAAAAATGTTAGAGGTTTTGACTTTTTGAATGTGCAAATGTAATGAAAAATGTTCTTTTACTTAAGAAATCGAACTTAAAAATGAGTTTTCTCTATAAATTATAGTGACAAATGTCATGGAATTTGCAATATACTGTAAAGGGGTGTTAAATTGGTTAATTGGTTAGTCATTCACCGGAATGTTTTATTATTTGGCTTTCTGTAATAATATAGAAAGATGAGGAAGTTCTTGTTAATATTAGAATTTGGTATTTTGACTTTTACTGGAATGGCAATGGCCGGCGGGTTAGAAGATTCAAATGATCTCCGGCTCAAAACAGGTGATTTGCTTTTTCGTGGAGATACGACGGCATCGGGAGTTTCCATGGCCATCAGTGATGTTACACAGACTGGTAATGATGATCAATTCACTCATGTCGGTATGGTTGAAATGATCGATGATGAGGTGAATGTAATCCATGCAGATCCTGTGAATGGAGTTTGTCTGGAGCCTCTTGATTCTTTTTTATATGATGAAAACGGCAAAAAGTTATTGGTTGAAGCTTACCGTCTGAAGCCTGAATATCAGGAGTCCATAGACGAAGCCATTGAGCGGGCAAGGTCTGTTATTGGTCAGCCGTACAATTTTTCTTATATTATTGAAGATGACGGCTATTATTGTTCGGAGCTGATATGGTGGGCTTTTAAGGAGGAGTCGGTATTTTCTCTGCAACCCATGAATTTTCGGGATCCGCAGACCGGTGAATTTCATCATGGCTGGGTGGAGTATTATGATGAGCTCGGAATAGATATTCCCCAGGGAGACCCAGGGTGTAATCCCAATGGTATGGCTGCCTCAGACAACCTTTACCATCTGGGAGCTGTTGAATAGATCATGATAAATGAGTCTGCCCCTCAAACAAAGGTAGTGTTAAGAGTGCAATAGTCCGTTAAACTATTATAATTATAATACCTGTGATTTAGTGATATCCCATCCTTAAATACCGTTGCATCGCAGTCATTGCGAACGAAGTGAAGCAATCTCTATTTGTTTTACCGGACACCAGTGCATCAGAATAAAAAGTATTTATGAAAAATAACAGTATGTCAGCATTAGATGAATTATCTTAAATCTTAAATCTAAAAATCTAGCAATCTATTGAATAGTGGGTTTATATATAAAAACATAATCCAATGAAGATACCGGTTTATCAGGTTGATGCCTTTACGGATCATATTTTTGGGGGTAACCCGGCCGCTGTTGTGCCTCTGGATGAATGGCTCCCCGAAGATGTGATGCAAAACATTGCCCGGGAAAACAATCTTTCCGAGACGGCCTTTTTTGTTCCGGAGGAAAGTGGCTACCACATCCGTTGGTTTACCCCGACGGTGGAAGTTGATCTTTGCGGGCATGCCACGCTTGCGGCATCGCATGTTTTATTCATTCATCTTGGTTACTCATCGCCTGTTTTAAGTTTTTCTTCAAGAAGCGGAAAATTAACTGTTCACCGGGAAGGGATGACCTATCTTCTGGATTTCCCGGCAGATGTACCCCGACCTGTGAAAAAGGAAGGGTTGTTAATGGATTGTTTCGACCGTGAACCTTCGGAGATATTGAAAGGGAAAGCGGATGTTTTAATGGTATTTGAGGATGGGGACTATGTGCGCAGTGTGTTGCCCAATCTGGAGTCCATAGAGATCCTGGATGCCGAAGGTGTCATTATTACGGCTCCGGGTCGCGAAGGGACGGACTTTGTGTCCCGTTTTTTTGCTCCACAACTGGGCATACCGGAAGATCCTGTTACCGGATCGGCGCATACGCTCCTGGTGCCTTACTGGTCTTCCCGGCTTGGGAAGAAAGCTCTTATTGCCCGGCAAGTTTCCCAGCGTGGGGGAGAACTCTGGTGCCGGATGGGGGAGGACCGCACTCAGATTGGAGGTGAGGCGATCACTTATTTGAGGGGGGAGATCGAGATCATTTTGTAAGCTCGAGAATCAACCGTAAATATGCGTTTCTCGGTGCGCCGGGATAGTAATGACGCGGAGCGCTCCCTCCGAACGAAGGGGCATTTACAAGGACCATAGCAGAATGATGGCGGTCAAGTAAATTGTCAATGCCCCCTTGTATTTTCCATTTGGCATTTTCTCCTGATTTCAGCACACCTGAGGCTTTCAGATTGAAAAGATGATGACCGCTGTATGTTTTGGTATTGGCATCGTCAAGGTACAAGCGGCCTGAGTGCGTCCATTCTCCCTTGATGCTTACAATATCATGGATCATGGTTTCCACGGAGGTTCTAAAATGATGGCTGGGGATGCCGGGTAATTGATTGCCCGAATAATCGTTTTCGTCTTCCACAAATGTTTTAAACTCATTGTCCATCCAGGTGTGGGTGATATGGATGTTGGTCCTGAAGGAAGCCGAAGCAGGGGTGAGCCGGGCTCTGATCATCGATTCGAGTCCGTAATGGCGGGTTTTTCCGGCATTGATCCCGTAAAAAATCTCCTCTGTTTCGCGTTTGGTTACCAACAGGTTTTTTAAAGCGACATGATAAGCTGTTATGTCAAAATTAACTCGTTTTTCAGCCAGATCTCCCCGTAGCCCGATGTCATAATTCCATCCTTCTTCCGGTTTTAAATCAGGGTTAATGGATCCTTCAGGCAACAGGGTCTCTTCCACACTGGGGGGCGAAAAACCATGACCTGCTGATCCAAACAAGGTCATATTTTCGGTTATTTCTCCGGTAATGCCTATTCGTGGCGATAAGACCGGATCATATTGGTACTCTCCGGAAAGGTCTTCCTCGTCCTGAAAATTGTCTTCAAGTTTAAATTTCAGGAAATGCAGGTTGGCTCCTGCTGAAATCTCCCATCCGGGGAAGACATTCATGTCAGCTTTGCCAAAAATGTTAATGTAGCGCCTTATTTCGTGGTTGTCGGAAAACTTATCTCCTTCTGTGCCGTCGATGGTTTCTTTCAGCTGCCAGTCGTATTGCTCATTGAATATTTCGGCTCCTCCTGTAAATTCTAAAATGCCGGCATGTACTGAAGTTTCATTGCGCAGACCATAGGTCAGCATCTGATCGTCAAGGATGTTGAATGGTCTGGATTCGTAGGAATTGATGTGATTGAGAAAGAGCGACATTTTGTTGGTGAGGTCCTCCGTCAATTGCGACTTAAGTGTAAGTCCGGAAAGCCATTTGTCATATTCTTCAAAACCTTCAACTCCCAGCCAGTTTTCTGCCGCTTTTTCGGGTGAGTTGTTGTAAGTCTCATAATCCAAAGAGCTGGGGATTTGGGCATCCAGGTGGATGTAATTGGCCAGGAAAAAGAGTGAATGGCCGGAAAAATGATGCCGGAACATGATCTGACCGTTGGCGCGCTCGTAATCATTGTTTTCCCTAAACCCGGAAGTTTGAACATATGATCCTGTTGTTTTAAGAATGGATCTTTCTTTTTTACTTCCAACGCTTATCAACCCTTTCTTTTGATCAAAGGGGCCATATTGAACAAGACCGTCGGCAGTCCATGGCGCCGGTTGGGTATGATCGGGATGGAAGACGATGGTTCCGCCCATTCCACTTCCGTAAAGGGCTGAAGAAGGCCCTCTTACCACTTCTGTGCGAGCTATGTTATACATTTCCAGATCTTCCACTGTGGTATGTCCGTCACCTGAGGTGAGCGGAATGTCGTCGATGTAAGCTTTTATTCTTGTGGTTGCATAGGGCGATCGGCTCCCGATGCCACGGATCATAATCCTCCCTGTATTTCTGGCCCCTTTCTGCATAATAACACCCGGTGACTGTTCTATAATGTCAACGGCAGTTAATGATGGATGCAGAGTGTCGGGCGGTATAATTGAAAATCCGGCAGGCACCTTTTTGCTCTGGTAATTGAGCAATGGGGCGGAGACGGTAACTTCGTTGATTTCACGGTTGGAAGGTTCCAGCAGGAACAGATTTTCGCGTTTGGGTTCAAGTTCTTCTGTCATGGGGTCATATCCTCCCCTGCGAATTGTGACCGTTGTTTTGTTGTCGCTTTCGAAAGAGAAATGGCCTGAGCGATTGGTGGTGGCCACGACTTCGTTATTTCTCCTTATTTCCGCATTTTCAACGGGTTGACCACTTTGTGCGTCGATGCATCGTCCGTAAATTTGCCCGTAACTCCTGCCCGTGAAGAGCAGGAGCAGGGCTGAGATAAATATTAATGTCCGGTAAGATGATTTTTGATAAAAGGGGGTTTTCGTTTTCTTGATCATAAAAAGACAATCAATTTATTTTATATCCGAATCACCGGCAGGGGAAGGTATGGGGATGCTCCCATGGACTATTCTTCCACGGGGATCAGCTTAACAACATATCCCGGATTTTCGACTCCAACGTGCAGATGACCTTCCGGGCCGGTTTCGATGGATCGGACCCGGCCGGCTTCACGCAACATGATCTCATCTTCAATAACTTCACTGCCGTCGAGTTTGGTACGGACCACATAACGAAAACTTAGTGAGCCGGAGAAAATGTCATTTTCCCATTGCGGATATCTGTTGCCGTCAGCGAAAGCCATGCCACAAGCAGCGATGGAAGGTGTCCACTGAAGAACGGGCTGTTCCATGCCGGCTTTTGTGGTGTCTTCGGTAATGATGGAGCCATCATAATTAATTCCGTAGGTGATTTCTGGCCATCCGTAGTTGGCCCCTTTTTCGATGATGTTGAGTTCATCTCCTCCCTTGGGGCCGTGCTCGGTGGACCACAATTCACCCGTTCCGGGATGGAAGGCCAGACCTTGCGGGTTTCTGTGTCCATATGACCAGATGGATGGCATAGCGTCGGAATCGTCCACGAAGGGATTGTCTTCAGGGATACGGCCATCGTCATGAATGCGGTGGATCTTGCCACAATGATTGCTGAGGTCCTGTGCATTTTCGGGCTCTCCTCTTTCCCCTACGGAGAAGAAAAGATAACCGTCATTGTCGAATGCCATGCGGGATCCAAAATGAACACCCTTTTCGGTATCCGGTTCTGCCTTGAAGAGTTGTTCGGAATCAATCAGTTCGTTTTCTTCCAGACGGGCTCTCATAATGGCTGTGTTTCCTCCCCCTCCTGATGGTTCTGAATAAGAGATATAAATCCATCCGTTCTCTTCATAATCGGGATGAAGCTTGATGTCGAGCAGACCACCCTGGCCGTTGGCATAAACCTCCGGCAATCCATCGATCATACTCAAAAATTCTCCATCTCTGAAACGGAATAACTCACCGCTTCGCTCTGTAACAAGTAAGTCGCCGTTGGGGAGCCAGTCCATTCCCCATGGGATACTCAGTCCGCTGGCAACGGTATCCATTCTGAAAGATACGTCTTCGGTTTCAACAACGTCCGGGAATCCGGGTCGATATTCATGAGCCTCGGCTTCCTCCTTTATGTCGGTGAGAATGTGTTCTGCCACAGCCTCACTCTCTTCTTCTGAGAACACATCACCAAATGCCGGCATTCCTGTTTCATCGTCTCCTTCGCGGATGATGCGTTCCATTTCATCCTGAGGCATCTCAAACATGGCTTCCCGGTCTTCACCGGCAAAACGGTTCATGTGCATGCCGTGGCAACTGGCACAATAGTTCTCGTAGAGCTCCCCCGCTGCGCGCGGTTTGTTGTCGTTGTCTTCACTTGTTTTGGATGAACAGCCGGCTGATGTGGTGGAAGAAAGAAGAATCCACATGAGTAGCGCGGCAGTGGCGAAAAAGCCCGTGATGGTAATGTGTTTCTTTTCAAGCATGGTTTTAAGTTTTATGGATGATTGTATAAGTAACACATTAGATGTTTATTTTGTTTATTTAAAATTCTACCGCCACAGTACCGCTAAAGCTACGTGGTGTTCCCGCAAAGTAAGTGGCGCTTCCCTGGCGGCCGTCGTCCGATGCGTTTATGGCCCCGACATATTTGGTGTCGGCCAGGTTTTTGATCTCCATTGAGGCCCTGAAGCTTTTGAAAATATTGAAAGGGTCTTTGTTGTAGCTGATTTTAACATCGGCAGTGGTGTATTCGTCGATAATCTCCTCATTGGTGGCGTCACCATAACGTTCCCCTGTGTGTTTGGCCAACAGGGAAGCTTCAAAACCACCCCACCGCAGGATGGTGCCGGCTTTTACACTGAATTCCGGGGTGGCCGGAGATTGGTTCCCTTCGATATGGATGGTTTCATCTTCCCGGATGAGATCTTTATCATAGCTCATATGGTTCCAGGAGGGATTTAAAATTAGAGTTAATGAATTTACTGGATTCATGTATAATTCTATATCCGCTCCGTAGGCCGTTAACTGTCCGGCATTTTGATAATAATCGAGTCCTGCAACCGGGTCATAAGCTGAAGCCAGCACATCATGATGCTTTGCATAAAACACAGAAGGAGAGAAAACAGTGTGTTCTGAAGTATAGCTTAAGCCCAAATCAAAATTGTCGGAGGTTTCCATGGTCCAGTCGTCAAAAATGTCCTGCAGGCTTATCCCGTTTGCCTCAAAAGTTTGTTGATTATTGACATAGAGACTGATAATGGGACTGTACATGTAGGGACGCATGTAATTTCTTCCATAATTGATGTATCCCCTGAATTGAGGGGTAAAATCATACCCGGCTCCTAAAGATGGTAAAAATGCTTTGTGTTCCATGGCTTCTGTTTCCAGAGCAGGGTCGGGAATGGGTGACAGCTGGTCGGGGGCGTCGGAAGTATATCTTTCCGCTCCTGGTTGTTGATAAAAGAAATATTTTAAGCCACCCTGTATTTTTAACCCGTTGTTCTGATAGGCCAGTTTCAGATAAGGGCTGTGAATAATGCTGTTTTCTTCGTTTACCGTGTAGAAACCATAGCCTTCCGGTTCCAGTCCTTCAGGAACTATACGGGAATTGTAGACATAAGCATTATTGTCTGAACTTTCATACCAATAGCCCAGGGTATAGTCCAAACCAGCCTTTTTGCCCAGCACTTCAGGGATGATACCGGCCCGGTCGATGTCACGTATTCGGTTTAATACCATGTTGTTGGGGCCTCGCTTAACTGTTTCGTCATAATCGGCATCTTCATTTGAGTAATATGCTTTTCCCTGAACCTGGAATGAGGGTGAAAAAGTATGCCGGAAGATGGTCATGATGTCTTTATTTGTATAGGTTCCCTGATTATAATCGTAATAATTGATATCCCTGGAAGGATCATTGTTAAGGGTAGGGGAATAATCCTTCTCAAAATAATTGGAGATATCAGAAGCTTCTTCATAATTGAGCTCCCTGAAATGGTGGCGGTCGATGGTATTGTAATTGGCAAACAATTCTATTTCGGTATTTCCGTTTATAGATTGGGTGAAGCCCAATGCCGCATTATGGCGGGGACCCAGGGCTCCGGGGCCTTTCCACTTATTGGCCCGTGTATGTGAGTAGGAAACAAAAGCCCGGGTTCCGGCTGTGATCTTTCCGGCATCGACTCTGGCAAATGAGCGTGTATAACCAAATGATCCTGCCGATTGGCGAATATCGGCACTGGCCGAATCATCGGGTCTTCTGTATTTCAACTCAATAACACCGCCCTTGCTGCCGGTGGCTGTTCCCAAATCGGCTGGTGCCGCTCCTTTGTAGACTGAAACATCATTCATGTTTTCCATATCATAGATGTCGTCCCTGGCTCCAATGGGCATGATCCCGTAATTGGGAAATCCCTCGATGGTCATGCCACTGAAAGTACTTCGTATTCCGCGGATACGGACTGCCTTATCGGAAAGCCCGTAAGAATCGTGTCCTTCAACGGTTATTCCCGGCATGATATCAAGTGCATTGTAAACACTGTTGTTGGCTGAAGTTCCCATGAGTGAAATGCCTTCTGAGGTTATGGCAGAACCTGTAAACAAGGCATCACCTGCGCGTCTGACCGGGCCGGTAATGCCTCCCTGAACGACAACCTCGCCGATTCTGAGCTGTTCCGACATTAGCGTGAAGTTGACAATGAGGGTGTCTCCTTCAGCGGGATTGATGGATTTCTTCATGGGCCGATAACCAATGAAGGTACATTTTATGGTTTGTTCCCCTGTATCTGCATCCGGAATCTCAAAAAAACCCTCTTCTGAAGCAACCGATCCCTTGTTGCCGGGGGTAATCGATATGTTGGCACCGGGAAGAGGTTTGCCTGAAGAGGCATCGGTAACCGTTCCCCGGATGGTTTGTGAATGAGAGGGTTGTAGGATGAAAAGGATAAGGCTTATGATCCATGAGTTTCTAAGCAACATCATATCTTGTGCTTTTTGGTGTTACCAATATTTTTTTCGTGCCATCCCAAAGATAAATATTGCTTTGTTTTTTACCAGTGATCTGTTGCTAAAAATTGAGGATAAAGTTTGTGAACAAAATGAGGAATTCAGAGTTTTTTGAAATAAAAAATGTTCCCAAAAGAAAGGGATTTTCCTTTTGGGGAAATACATTTAAGTAAAAGCAAAACTCTGACAATGTTGTGTGAATGGTTAATAATGAGTGATTTAAGTGTTTAAGTTAGATGAAAGTAGCCTGGCCGAGGGGAAGTTGGAAGCTGGAAGTTCTTAGCTGGAAGCTGGAAGCTCGAAGCTGTTAGCTGTTAGCTCTTAGCTCTTAGCTCTTAGCTCAGTCGCAGAGCCAGTAGTAGCTTAAAACTGAAAGCTCAAAGCTCAAAGCTCAAAGCTCAAAGCTCAAAGCTGGAAGGAGAAGTTACTCTCTCTTTTGCGACATAACCAAAGAACCAACAAAAATGTATATGATTGAATTTCGGTTGTTTACATGTTTTGTTAAATGAAAGAGGATCAACTGTTTTCCCGGTTTAGCCGCAGAATATTTTTGAACCGCTAATAACCTCCTGTTAAAGCGCAATTAAAAATTTTCCATCAGCAAAAATGCCGGGAATCAATATATTTTCAAAGATGGTTCAATAATCAAAAAGAGACAGTTATGGATAATATGGACAAACTTGCCGTAGTCTGGACCAGTGGAGACAAAGAGGTCGCCGAAAAAGTGGTCTTTTTATACACTCAGGGTGCCAAAACCCAGGGATGGTTTGATGAAGTAGTATTGATTGTTTGGGGACCTTCAGCCAGAATGTTGGCGGGGGATGTTTCCTTGCAAAAAAAGGTTGTAGAATTGATGGATGCCGGTGTCACTGTCCGGGCCTGCAGGGTATGTACCGAGCAGTATGGCGTGACTTCTGAACTGGAAGTTCTTGGACTTGATGTACTTCCGATGGGAGGACCTTTAACCGATTATCTTAAAGAGGATTGGAAAGTGTTGACATTTTAAACACCTTCCAATCCCTGTTAGGAGTTAATCAATCCTGTCCCATTTGTTGTGTCCGCAGACCGGGCAGATTGGGAGTTCGCTGTTGTCATCAAGGGTGACTTCTTTTCCGCATTTCTGACACTTGTATGTGCCTTTTCCGGGTTTTTCGCCTGATGTGTACATAGTGTTGGTTTTAAAGGTTATGAAATGAATTATAAAATGAATGTAGAGACGCATAATCATGCGTCTCTACTGTTAACTGTTTACTGTTAACTGTGTTTACAGTTCCTCCAATTTAATATTCCTGAACAATATTTTGATATCCGCATTGTCGTGGATTTGCAAAGCCAGGCGTCCCTGGGCTTTTCCGATTTTTTCGTCTTCCATTTCCACCATTTTTTCTCCGTTGAGCCAGGTTGTTACTTTGTTGCCTTCAACCCTGGCCCGTAGTGTGTTCCATTCACCATAATTCAGAATGTCCTCTTTTTCTTCGGGGATCTGTTCAAGCCAGCCCCGGCCATAAGATTCGTAGATGCCTCCGGAGTCTTTTCCTTTCGGGGCGATCTCCACCTGCCAGCCTGAGATTTTGGTGTCTTCAAGACGGCTGCGGAAGAAAAGGCCGCTGTTCCCGTCACGTTCCTGCTTGAATTCCAGGCTTACATCGAAATCATCAAAATACCGGCGGGTGGCCAGGTATCCGTATTCCTTGTCGGGGCCATTTTCAGCTACAATCACACCGTCTTCTACATACCATTCTTCATTTCCGTACTCTTTCCAACCTGTCAGATCTTCTCCGTTAAACAGATTGTGTGATTTGGGTTCATCAGGCAATTCACGGATTTTGACATTGCGGAACCAGGTTTTGCTGCCATGGTCCTGCAGACAGATGAGGCCTTTTTTTGCCAGTCCGTATTCCGGAGCATCTTCCCATTTGCCGCTGTTTTTGAGTTCGAACCAATCGTCGCTCCAGGCTTCGAATTCAGCGACTTTTTCACCATTGAGCCAATGTTCCACATGTCCGTTGTCGAATACAATGCGAGAGGTGTTCCATTCGCCGGCGGGTTTTATTTCCTTCTTGTCAGGATCTGCCGGGTACATGGCGTAGTCGGCCCCGGTTGTTTGCCAGTCTTCCAGTTCCTGCGGAAAGTCCATGTCATCCACCATCTGGTATTCGGGTCCGGTGAGATAAGGGGCCCCAAAATCTTCATGCTCAATAACGTGATACATAACCCCGCTGTTCCCTTCGGGTTCTATCTTCCAGTCCCACTTCATTTCAAAGTTTTTATACTGCTCATCGGAGACAATATCACCGCCAATGTCTCCTCCTTTGCCGAGAGCTACCAGGCAGCCGTCTTCAATGGTCCACCCTTCTACTTCATCAGGGCCGTTATACATGTGCCAGCCGTCGGTACTTTCGCCATCGAACATCAGTTGCCAGCCTTCTTCACGCTCCTGATCGGAGAGCGTGTTGTGTTTTTCACCACAGGCGGTCAGCAGCAATGCCAGAATCAATAAGATGTTTGTTTTCATTTGTAAAGTTTTGTTGTGATTAAAATTTTAGCCGTAGTGACGCACAGCCTGCCCCGATCTATCGGGGACCATGAATCTCTGCGGTTGTTTTTTTACCCAGACCAATATATAAAATTTTTCAGAAGTCTGGGGAATTTTTGTAAAAATTGATTGATTGGGGGTGGGAGATGAGGACATTGGTGAAAAATATCATTTTCCCCGGAATTTAGTGCCTGTCTATAAAAGTTTAACGGAGTATTGAATCTCATAAATCGAATTCCCGTTGAACATTCAAATGTGTGAATAGTGTAATTTTTTCAATTAATGGTGTAACATTTCCCGGAGTTAATGTAATTATTTTAGTATCGCTACAATCCGGGAGAAATTAGTCCGTAAATTATTATAACTTGGGTAGAAGTTTGTTTTACAGTTGTGTTGGCAATATTTTTTCGGGAAGCTTATGAACAATGGTCTGTTAAGCTTTTGCAAAAGCCTTTAATTCAATTGCTTATATCAGTCACCCTCTTTGTGTTAAAATGCAGATCTTCAGTGTTATACAGATCATCTTACACCTTTTATCTAACAAAAATATGTAAACAAACGAAATTCAATCATATACATTTTTGTTAGTTCTTTGGTTATGTCGCAAAAGAGAGCAACCTTTCTCTTCAGCTTTGAGCTTCGAGCTTCGAGCTTTGAGCTTTCAGCTTCGAGCTTCGAGCTCTACTGACTCTGCGACTGAGCTACTAACAGCTAAGAGCCAAGAGCTAAGAGCCACGAGCTAAGAGCCACGAGCTATCAGCTAATATCTAAAAATCTAACGATCTATTGTATGAAACTATCCTTCCAAAAATTATTCTTCATATTGGCCTTCTTGTTTGGCCTCTTTGCTGTAATGGTAATTGCAAAACCCGTACTAATACCGCTAAGCATGGCATTGGTCATTTCATTTATTTTGCTCCCCGTGGTTAAAAAATTAGAAAGTTGGGGCTTAAATAAATTGCTTTCTGCCTTTTTGTCCCTGCTGATGGTATTCCTGATTATAGGCGGAAGTATTACTTTTTTTTCTGCGGAAATAATGAGTCTTTCTGATAAGATGAATGATTTTACAGGAAAAATAATGAGTACTTTAACAGATGTTATTGTCTACATTAATGGGAATGTGAATTTTATAGATGACTTAAACAAGGAGGAGTTGGTGGAGAAAGGAAAAGAATGGCTTAAAAATTCATCCGGATCATTAATAAAGAATACCTTTAGTGGTACAGCAGCCTTTTTTACAGGCCTGGTTTCCACCATAATTTTCACCTTCTTATTTCTCATTTACAGAGAAGGATTAACCAGGGCTTTCGTTGCATTTGGAGATGATGAAAATAAAGAAAGAATTTTCAGGATGCTCAAAAATGTACAGAGCAAAGGGAAACAGTACCTTTCGGGAATGTTCATATTGATCTTAATATTGGGTGTTGCCAATAGCACAGGATTGTGGATTATTGGAATTGACAGCCCGTTCCTTTTTGGATTTATGGCAGCCATTTTATCTATTGTGCCTTTTGTAGGCACGACAATAGGTGCCACGATTCCGGTGCTTTATGCCTTTGTGTCGTCCGATTCGTTATGGGTACCGGTAGCAGTAATCATTTTGTTTTGGGGCATTCAAACCATTGAAAGCAACTTTTTAAATCCTAAGATTGTCGGTAGTAGCTTAAATGTAAATGCTTTAGTAGCCATTTTAAGTTTATTGATAGGTGCTTCGGTCTGGGGTATAGCAGGCATGGTATTATTTCTTCCTTTTGCGGCTATGCTTAAAGTGATATGCGAAGAGTTTGATCAATTGAAGCCCATTTCCATGTTAATCAGCAACGATATTTCTGGTGATAATCATGATGAGGGGCCTGAAATTTCAAAATGGATTGAAAAAGTAAAAGGTTGGTTTAAGAAAAAGTAGCCGGTGGCGCTCTTTATTCGGGCATAATTTTTTTTGACTTTTCAATTAAGTCTTCGAGATCATTCTTTTCTTTAATAGATTCTTTGCCAATATTTAAAGTCATTTTTACATGTTTCAAAATGGCCTTTTTGTAACTTTCCTTTGCAGCAAATTCATGAATAATTAACAACACTTCCATTAATTTGATTATAACAGATGTATTTCCTGCCGAAAACTGTCGAATTGGATTGAATGCTGCATCCAAAATTCCCTCAAAATCTAAGGTCTTTGCAATGACCCGCAGTTCCTTTTTATCGTCGACCCGGTATTTTGAAGGAAATTTAACTTGCGCAAGATAACACATTATCGCTGTTACATTATTGATACAGGCATATGCCGTATAAGGATCATTAATCCCGGATGATAGTGCACGTACTGCAATTTCAACTATTTGATGAATTGAGAACTCAATATCTTGTTGAGTTGTTTTTGTTTTTCCAATCGCAATTTGAAAAAGAACCTTTTCTAACTTGTCTTGTTCTACTTTTTCGTTTGTGTATAGTTTTCCTATCTCAATATTTTCAATGATATAATCGCCAGGTCTATAGTTTAACTCAAATAAAGTGTTATATTTTTTCATCAACTTCAATAATGCTTTACCATCAATGTATTGGAGGTAACCGCTTTGTGAGCTCTTCACGGAAATTATATTTTCATATTCTGACTTCGACTTCGTTGCATCAACCGGCGAATCATCTTCATTATCTGATTCATTGCCAATTTTTTCAGGAAACAACGCCCTGACTTGTTTTGAAGTTGATGCTGAAATGTCAGAAATGACATTGTCTGCCTGAATGTTTCTTTTTCATAACCCGCCAGGCAGACTCGCATGATTGAAGTTTATACATGTTCTTTTCCCGAATGGTCGGGACAAGATGTGACAAACCTTGTCATGCTCGTTTCATAAGGGAAATAATTTATGAAACGAAGTTCGACGAAGTCAATAGTTCAGGTTAAGTTGAGTTCTGAGAATTCTTTTTCAGACCATTTTGTTTGTCATTATTGTTGTCTCTGTCTTTTAACCGCCTTGTTGGTGACGAGCAAATGTTAAAGGAGTATGTGAATAATAGATTCTAAGGCAAAGACAAAAAACCTATCGCCCAAAAGATTATTATAACATCTGCTACTATATATAACCCAAAATTATTGCTGTTTACTGAGTGATGCGTTACACAATTTTGGGGAAGAGTTGCATAATTCACACATTACTCGTTGAATTTGAAGAAGAATTTAATATACCTAACCACGAGCCAGAGCCAAGCAAGTTGAAAATAATTCAGCACAATAGATGTTTTAAGTATGTGAATTATGTAAATCTTCCAATTAATTATATAACACTTCCCGGAGTTAATGTCCTTATTTTTATAATTCTATATTTTTAAAGGTAATCATTAAAAATCAGCGTTATGAAAACAGTAGGAATAGTTTTATTGCTTATAGGAATTATAGGTGCTTTAATTTTTGGAATACAGGCCATTCAGGATACAGAGACCTTCAGTTTTTTAGGGATTGACATTGGCGTTTCGAGCGCTAACTGGACTCCTGTAATAGTAAGTGGAATTATTATAATAATTGGCATTGTCCTGATGAGTTTAAACAAGAAGTCTCTTGCTAATTGAAGGAGAAGTATAAACTAATTGTATGGATGCGCACTAATTAGTGCCCGTCTATAAACTCGCAAAAAATCTCGCAATATTCGTGTCTGTTTAGAAAGTGCCAATTGCAAAGCCTGCCCCGATATCATCGGGGGCTTGCGAAGCCGCCAAAAACGGAGTTTACTCACGTAAATGAATATTTTGGAGGATTCGTGTAACGAAGCAAGTGGTACTTTATGGACAGACACTAATTATTTGCTTGACAAGACTCCTTTGAATTAAAGATATGAAAAAAAGAAATCCACGATTGGTATTATTTATTGCCTTGCCTTTGCTGATATTAGGGTTGGGAATTCTGTCTTTCCAGGTATATTTTCGCGGCGCTGTTTCAGTTTATGTTGAAAATTTATTGGAGGAAAAAATGAGCCGTCAACTTGACCAGGCAACGGGTGATTCGCTTGATGTTAATGTCCAGAAACTTAAATTCAACGTATTTTCACTAACTGTCTCGACTCCTGATATTTCAATATACGCAGCAACCGATGTGTATAATGAAGACGATTCTGCTATGCTGTACACTGAGGTATATGAAGCGGGAGTTATCAATCTTGAAATTTCCCTTAAACCGCTGGTGTTAATTGCCATGGGGCAAAAAGAAATCAATGTTAACCGTTTCCAGACAGATAGTGTTTATTTCAGCACCAAATACCTTGCGGAAGAGCCCGGAGTTGTTTCTAACTCCCGCCAGAAAATTCAGAGCGGGCCAATTCACTTTAAAGGAAATATTGAGTTGCCTGACCTGGAAAATAATGGCACTGGCAACCTTAAATTTGAAAAGCACTCATTTCAGGCCATAAATCTCTTTGTTTATTTGCCTGAAGAGCTGTATTCTTTTCATTTCAGCAGTATTTCGTTTGACGGCACCATGAAGACCATCAGCATGGAGAAAATTAAAATACTTCCCATTCACTCCAGGGAAGAGTTTTACCAACATGTTAACTTTGAAACCGATCGCATAGAAACGCATCTGGACAAAATTGAAATTAAAGGTTTCCAGACACAAAAAAAAGGTGACCGGAGAAGGTTGATGATTTCTCAGGTCAATATTAGCAAAGGGGTTATAGATGTATTCCGTGACCGGAGACCCCCTTTTAATGAGGAGCAACGTCCCGCCATGCCTGCAAGGTTAATTTTATCTGCACCGGTTGATTTGTTTGTCGCTGAGATATATATCAGCGAAACTGATATCCTGTATTCGGAGTTTCCGGAGGATGGTTCCGAATCCGCGTTTACCGAAGCTTCCGGGAATGTGCCTTTTTACAGGTTGGATGCTACCGTTAGAAATATTACAAATATCGCCGATTCCCTTAATAAAGACAGTATAATGCATATTAATGCGGAGACATTTATTTTTGATGATGCCATTCTCCAGGCCGATTTTAGATACAATCTCAAGGATATTAATGGCGGTTACAGAGCTGATGTAGAATTATCCGATTTCCGGTTTGAAACCATCAACTCAGCTCTTTACCCACTTGCCGGCATAAAGGTTGCAGGAGGCATTCACCAAAGCTCTGTGTTTTCATTCACTGGCAACGATGTAGAATCAAGAGGAGAGTTGTATATGAAATGGAATGATCTTTTGCTCGATTTTACTCCGGAAGCCGGAGATGTGGTCACTGGTATTATGAAATCATTGGGAAAAAGTATATACCATCAATCGAATCCCGATAATGAAACTAAGGATCCTTCAGGGGAAATTTATTTTGAACGTGATATCAGGCGGTTTGTTTTTCATTACTGGTGGAACTGCTACCTGTCAGGTATTAAAGATTCTGCTTTGCGTGATTTCGTTCCATTATAATAGATCGTTAGATTTTTAGATATTAGCTGATAGCTCGTGGCTCTTAGCTCTTAGTAGCTCAGTCGCAGAGTCAGTAGTAGCTGAAAGCTCGAAGCTCAAAGCTGGAGGCTCGAAGCTCGAAGCTGAAGAGAAAGGTTGCTCTCTTTTGCGACATAACCAAAGAACCAACAAAAATGTATATGATTGAATTTCGGTTGTTTACATATTTTGTTAGATAAAAGTAACCTAGCCGCGGGGAAGCTGGAAGCTCTTAGCTCTTAGCTGTTAGCTCTTAGCTCAGTCGCAGGGTCAGTAGTAGCTGAAAGCTCGAAGCTCAAAGCTCAAAGCTGGAGAGAAAGGTTGCTCTCTTTTGCGACAGAACCAAAGAACCAACAAAATTAGTTAAACATCATATTTTAAATGACTTAGGGGTTTTGTTAGATAAAAGTAACCTAGCCGCGGGGGAGCTGGAAGCTGTTAGCTCTTAGCTCTTAGCTGTTAGCTCTTAGCTCTTAGCTCAGTCGCAGAGTCAGTAGTAGCTGAAAGCTCGAAGCTCGAAGCTCGAAGCTCGAAATGAAAGGTTGCTCTCTTTTGCGACAGAACCAAA
>JAWOCV010000091.1:0-5111 GCA_046483585.1 Marinilabilia sp. | reverse complement strand
GATTCTCATAAAAATGCCGGGTTATCTTTTCGTAATCCGGGTCCACTTTCAGGGCCAGGTCTGTCGTCAGCATTATGGGTGGATTTTTCTTTCCCTGAATATGCGCATCCGGAACATTTTCCTGAGCAGCTTTGTCTTTAGGTGTCCACTGATACTTGCCCGCAGCACTTTTGGTCAGTTCCCACTCATATTCGAAAAGGTTTTCAAGGAACCCCATATCCCACTGGGTGGGTTTATTGGTCCAGGCGCCTTCCAGTCCGCTGGTAATGGTGTCGGCTCCTTTTCCTGTACCATAGCTGTTTTTCCAGCCCAGGCCCTGTTCTTCGATGGGAGCGGTTTCAGGATCAGGTCCTACGTGGTCTTCAGAAGCAGCACCGTGTACTTTACCGAAGGTGTGTCCGCCGGCGATCAGGGCCACCGTTTCATAATCATTCATGGCCATGCGTTTGAAGGATTGGCGGATGAATTTTGCAGATTTTGCCGGATCCGGTTCACCATTGGGGCCTTCCGGGTTGACATAGATCAATCCCATGTGGTCGGCAGCCAGGCGTCCTTCCAGGTTCCCTTCATCGTCGTGGCGCTCATCGGCCAGCCACTCGTGTTCCGGTCCCCAGTTTATGTCTTTTTCCGGTTCCCATACATCTTCACGGCCTCCTCCAAAACCGAAGGTGTTAAGGCCCATGGACTCAAGAGCCACATTGCCGGCCAGAATCATCAGATCGGCCCAGGAAATTTTCGCGCCATATTTTTGTTTAATTGGCCAAAGCAGGCGTCTTGCCTTATCAAGACTTACGTTATCGGGCCAGCTGTTTACCGGAGCAAATCTTTGATTGCCTGTTCCACCACCACCCCGGCCGTCGGATATGCGGTAAGTGCCTGCGCTGTGCCAGGCCATCCGGATAAAGAGTCCGCCATAATGTCCCCAGTCTGCCGGCCACCAATCTTTGGAGTCGGTCATGACTTTGTGAAGGTCCTGCTTTACAGCTTTTAAATCCAGTTTTTTGAATTCTTCGGCATAATTGAAATCCTCACCCATTGGATTGGATGAAGGGCAATGCTGGCGAAGAATATCCAGATCCAACCGTTTTGTAAACAAACCCGGGTCTCCTGTTTCACTTGTACTATGGCTGCCACCTGCTCCGGTAACCGGGCATTTGCTTGCTTTTCCTGATTGTTGTCCCATAATTGCTTGTTTTTAAGATTATATCCTGTTTAAAGTTACTTTTCCAAAAAATTACCTTTTATCTGAAGATGAAACTCCTTGATATTAAAGCCCTTAATTTTATTTTTTTTGAAGTAATCCCGGAGCAGCTTGTCAAGATCCCGGTCAAAATAATCTGTGATGACGTCATTTTTTGTGCAGTATAGATGATGGTGAGGTACCGGTATACCATCATATTGAATCACCATTTTTTCTGTAGTGACCTTTCGTATCAGATTCTTGCCTAAAAATGTATCCAGAGACTTGTAAACTGTTCCCTGTGCAATATTCGGATGGTTTTTTCTCACCTCCCTGATGATCATATCTGCTGAAGGATGATTGTTCAGGTTATAAATGGCCTCCAGCACACCAATTCTTTGTGGTGTAATTTTTAGACCTTTTTCAGAAAGTGCATGGCGTATTTTTGCTTGATCAGTTTCCATTTTCAGGCAAATCTCAGATAAGAAACATTCTCAATTACAAACAAAAAAGATACAAAAAAGTTTTGATGCCGTCCACTTTTTGATAAAGCATCCCGAAATAATTCCGGCCGTCATCACTTAACTGATTTTTGTTTTTCTGTTGTTCAATAGTACGTTAAACTTTTGTAATGCCTTTTAATTCAATTGTTTAATATTTCGGCGTTTCACAGATTAAATCACAGTATATCAGTGCCATACGAATTTTCTTACATCTAATAATCTAACGATCTATTGTTATTAAAACCTCCCTGTAATATGGTTTTCTGTTCAATTTTGCTAACTTTGGGTGAAACAAACCTGAATTTCTTAAATTGAGTAATAATTCATAAATGCATAAGTTATGTCAAATTATCATGAACCGGCAGAGGAACTGTCGCAGGAGGCACGTGATTTCTCGAGGGCACTGAATAGCCTGAAGGAAGAAATTGAAGCCGTGGACTGGTATCATCAACGTGTCGATCTGACAGAGAGCGAGTCATTGGGTGAGATCATGGCCCACAACCGTGATGAGGAGATCGAGCATGCCTGTATGACCATTGAATGGCTTCGGCGTAATATGCCCGGATGGGACGAAGAGTTGCGGACGTACTTGTTTTCTGAGGGTAATATTACGAAACTTGAAGAAGGTGAAGAGGGGGGTGGCAGCAGCTCCGATTCACTGGGAATTGGTAAAATCAAAAAATAGGAGAAAAGGACTATGGATATTTTAAGAAAATCGATGGCCCCCATTTGCGATAAAGCTTGGGAGGAGATTAATGACAATGCTTCAGAAGTGCTGACATCGGTTTTGTCGGCCCGTAAGTTTGTAGATGTGGACGGCCCGAAAGGCTGGGATTTCCCCGCTCTTTCTCTGGGACGCGTGGATGTACCCGTCAACCAGAAAGGAGACGTACAATATGGCATTCATAAGGTATTGCCGTTGATCGAAACCCGTATCCCCTTTGAACTCAATATATGGGAACTCGACAATGTGGCCCGCGGAGCGAAAAACATTAACCTGGATAATATGGAAGAGGCCGCCCGAAAACTGGCCCGCTTCGAAGAAGATGCCATTTACAATGGCTTTCAATCCGGGAGTATCAAAGGATTGAAAGAGTGTTCGGACTACGAACCTATTAAACTACCGGGTGATGATGATGAGATCATCAGGGTCATCTCCGAAGGGATCGCCATACTGAAAACCGCTTCGGTGGAAGGTCCCTATTCTTTGGTTCTGAATACCGAACTTTGGCAGCGTTTCACCTCCTCCGGCAAAGGCTACCCCTTACGCAAACGGGTAGAAAGCCTGCTGGGTGGATCCATCATTATGGCTCCTTACATTGACGATGCTTACCTCGTCTCAGAGCGGGGTGGTGATTTTGAAATGGTTATTGGTCAGGACATTTCAATCGGTTATGAATCACATAACCAGAAAACCGTTCAGCTCTACTTTACCGAATCGTTTACGTTCCAGGTTGTGGATTCAGCAGCTGTGGTGGTGTTGAAGTGATTATCTGTGAACCTGGTATTCGTGATAACATACCTCATGAACGGAGTACGAAATAAGATGTAAAGTCGTAAGTTTTCTGACTTCTCAGAAACTTGCGGCTTTTTTGTGTTCCGCAATGACCAAAATAGTGATTATGGGAAAAAGAATCGTAGCCGGACTTGGTGAGATACTTTGGGATATTTTGCCCGAAGGCAAGCAACTTGGTGGAGCGCCGGCCAATTTTGCCTGGCATGCTCAGCAACTCGGAGCCCTTGGTGTGGTAGTCAGTGCTGTGGGTGAAGATGAATACGGAAAAGAAATATTGGATCTTATACGTGAAAGAGAGCTGGGAGAGGGGATTGCTGTTACAAGTCATCCGACCGGAACGGTTGAGGTTAAACTTGAAAAGGGGATACCGGATTATATCATCCACGAAAATGTTGCCTGGGATTTTATCGAGCTAAATGAAACAGCTGTTGAGGCTTTGTCAAATGCTGATGCTGTTTGTTTCGGTTCATTGGCACAGCGTTCCGAAATTTCCCGGAGAAATATTCACCGGGCTCTTGGGATGACCCCGGATGATTGTATTAAGGTGTTTGACATAAACCTTCGGCAACATTTTTACAGCAAGGAAGTGATTACAAAATCTCTTCAACACGCCAATGTTTTTAAGATCAATGATGAAGAGCTTATCGAACTGAAAAATATGCTTGAATTGGAGGGAGACGATGAGTCGGTTTGTCAAACTCTTCTGAAGTGTTATGATCTGCAGATGGTGGCATTGACAGGTGGCGACAAGAGCAGTATGCTAATCAATGGTCATGAGGTATCAGAGATGAAAACCCCGCGGGTGGAAGTTGCCGATACTATTGGCGCGGGTGATTCATTCACGGCTGCAATGGTGATGGGGATGCTCAATGGGTTGTCTTTAAAAGAAATTCATCAAAAAGCCCTTGAGATTTCTGCTTTTGTTTGTACCAGAAATGGGGCTATGCCGGTGTTACCGGAAAAAATAGTCATGTAATTAAATGAGGGTTTCACTGACCGTGAAGCCCTCATTAATGCTTTCCGGTAAGATCTCTTTAGCCTGAATTATCCATAAATTATTTCTCTTATGAATAATCCGGCTTAGAACGGTTTCACACCAGGGGAAACCCTTTTGCAAGAAAATATCCGGGAAGAATTTAATCTTCATACCCAATCGTATGCCCCAAAATCACCTTATGAAAGGGGGAGAGGCCCAGGGCGTCTTCAAGTGCCGGTTTATCGATCCATCCTCTTACCACACAATTCAGTCCTTCTGACGCACATGCCAGGTAAGTGTTCTGGGCAATAAAGCCTGTGTTGGCATGCGAGGTCATCAGTTGTTCATCCGTGATATCGTCCGGATCTTCTACTTCGGCTTTTTCCATGTTGGCTACATAGATGAAATTAACTGGCGCAGTGGCCACAAAGTCTTGTTCACCGCAATATTTGCGGAGATCACCCTCTTTGATCAGCTCCAGTTGATGGTCCCCGGCATTGTAGAAGTAGGCACCATCGGGTAAGACCACGTAAAGTTCCACTTCTTGTTTGTTCTGAGAGGAGGGAGCCGTTCGTTTGTCTTCGCCGGGTCGGTTAATGCCCCAGGCAGCCCAGCATAGATTAGCGAGTTTTTGTTTGCTGAGTTCGCGACTGCTGAAGTTGCGGTTGCTGCTGCGCTCGTTAAGGGCTTCCATCAGTGGCATACCGCCTTTTTTGTCGGGTTCGGGAAGATCGATGGTCTGGGACTTGATGCCTGCTGATAAAATCAGAAGCCCTGCCGTGATCAGTAAAGATAATTTTTGCATAAGCGTTTTGTTTGTTGGGTTCAACTTAGTTTAGCCTGATTTATTCATGGATTATTGTAATAAATAATCGCTGTAGTTTAATTTTGCTTTGCTATTTTCCAGAAACCAATAAATTTTGGCAAAATTCTTAA
>JAWOCV010000235.1:0-23600 GCA_046483585.1 Marinilabilia sp. | reverse complement strand
ACAATTCCTGTGTTCATATGACCATAAGGCTGGAATGTTCTTTGTTTGAAATAACCCAGTATGTGGTTGAGAGGCCTGTAGGCACCACCTAAACTGAATTCTGCATACATGTTGTCAAATTCTGCATAAACCCTGTCGGACATGATCTGGCTGCCCTGCATAGTACCTCCGGTCAGCTGTGCACGTGCCGATAATATTCTGGTTAATTCCCTGTCGGCCAGAATGCCTGCAGAATAACTTCCACGAGACTTGTCAACCAAGTCTCCGAAAAAAAGATTGTAACCTCCCCGTACAGTAAGATCCATCCCCTCTGTCAGAGAAAAGCGGGACTGAGCTATACCCGTCAGGGAGGCAGCGAGTGCAATAAAAATAAGTAGTAATGATCTTTTAATGCTTTTCTGCATGGATCAAAATCTTAGGTGGTTTAAAGGGACTGTAAAAATGGCGAAAACTTTACTTAATACAAAACCTAACTATGTGGTCTTTACGATAAACTTGGTAATTTGTCTCACTTTTTTTACAAAATGCCTGAAATTTTATTTCACTGGCCTGAATTTGTCCATGTAAAAAACTTTTCGCTATTCTGTTGCCATGTATTTGGCCACATTATTTTTGTTTTTTTCTGATAAGAATTCTCTCCCTGCGGGCGTATACAAATAAGCGATTTCTGCCTTGAAATGATCTTCGACTTTTCTCCTGACCACCTTCATGGTACTGTTCAATAATTTGTTGGCTTCGGTGAAAGGTTCTGGCAGAATAATGCTGGTCGCAGGCAGCCATCGTTGCGGAAACATGTTCTCAAGTTTACCCCCTGGTTTGAATTCTTCCAGCTGGGCTTGTATGGCTTTGAGGACTTCTTCCTGCTTTTGATCGGGGGACATTTCTTTGTCCAGGGTTTGAATGAACTGTCCTACCTGCTCGCGGCTGGGTACGATAAGGCCAATGGTATAGGGGTCCTGATTGTTATGTAAAACAAACTGTTCAATAAGGGGACAATGATCAATGACGGCTTCTTCAATCCCTTCAGGACTGTATTTTTCACCATCAGAACCGATCAACAGACTTTTGAAACGTCCCAGAACATATAAGAACCCTTCATTGTCAAGATAGCCGAGATCACCTGTAAAAAGCCAGCCGTCTTTAATGGTTTCCCGGGTGTCTTTTTCATTTTTCCAGTATCCCAGCATAACGTTCTCCCCTTTTACTACGATTTCGCCTGATGTGCCTGCTGGGAGATCCTCCCCCTTTTCATTACAGATGCGTACCTCCAGGTTATTAACAATTCGACCGGAAGAACCTAACTTGTGATGATCAGGTGTGTTGGCCGAGATAATGGGAGCTGCTTCACTGAGCCCGTATCCCTGGTACATCGGGATGCCAAGTGCATAGAAAAACCTTTGAAGATCGATGTCAAGAAGGGCTCCCCCGCCTATGAAAAACTGGAGCTGGCCTCCCAGATTTTCTCTGATGGCCTTAAAAAGGATGTTGTCAAATGTTTTATAGAGAGGAAATGTTGATTTTTTCATCCCTTTTCCCCTGTTGTTGCCGTTGCCGTTATACCAAACCGCATATTTCATGGCTGCCCGGAAAAGGGTTGAGACGAGTTTGCCTTTTTGCCGAACCCCTTTCTCAATGTTTTTCCTGAAATTTTTTGCGATAGCAGGCACGCTCATCAACACATGAGGTTGTATTTCAAGAATATTTTGGGAAAAGTTCTTCAGGGTTTCTATCTGATTTTTGCCGACTTCGACTGAGGCAATGGAAGCTCCCCGGTACATGAACGCATAAAGAGCTGCTGTATGGGCAAAGGCATGGTCCCAGGGTAAAACCACAAGCGTGCGAAAGTGGGCGGGAATATCAATGTAACTGAAAGCCTGTTCTACATTGGCGGTGTAATTACGGTGAGAGAGCATGATGCCTTTGGGTTGCGCGGTTGTTCCGGAAGTGTAGGAGATGTTGGCAATGTCATTGTAGTGGACCGAGCTTTTTTGCTCAGAAAGTTTTTCGGAATGGTTCTTTCGGAACGTTTCTCCTTCAATAATGACATCACTTAACAGAAGTTCTTTTTCGCCTGTATCTGAAATGTCGTCCATAACAACAACCTTTTCTATCATGGGAAGCTGGGAAAGTACGGCCCTTATTTTGGGAAGTTGTTGCTTTGAGACAAATATCATACGGGTCTCTGAATGGGTCAATCTGAAAACCAGATCCTGATCGGCTTCGAGCTTGGTTGATAAGGGAACATTGATGGCACCGCAGAATAACATGGCCAGTTCACTTATGAGCCAGTAGTTACGTCCTTCTGACATTAAAGCCAGTCTGTCTCCTTTCTGTATTCCGAGGGCTAATAAGCCGGCTGCCAGGGTCATTACTTTGTCGTGGGCATCTTTGTACGTAGTGGGATGGAATTTTCCATTGCTTTTTTCCCACAGCAGAGGGTGTGTTCCGTAACGGCCAACCCGTTCTTCAAAATAATCTATTATGCTGATCATGGATCTTTGTGTTTGTTTGAGGTTAACTTGTTTGGCCAGGGATGTTGATCATTCTGATTATACAAAAGTAGAAAATTCATTGGAATTACCCCTTGTTGTACGAAAACGTACAATCATTGTCGGAATACGAACAGTTATACCTTGAACTGGTTATTTTAAAACGCTGTAAAACAGACATAAATGCCAAGTGGCAAGGGTTTTGATATTATAGTAAAAGTTTGAATTCGTCTGTTTGTCCCGGATGAAACGAGCATGGCAAAGTTTGCCACAATAAGAACATGTATAAGTTATTGCATGCGAGCCTGCCTGGCGGTTTATGAAAAGGAAACATTCTGAAGTTTAGATGTTAAAACATTAATCCAAATGGATGCTTATATATAAAACGGCAGACAGTCCTGACTGGCGGTTTATTGAAAGGCATATCTTGTTTTTCGAGAAAAATTCTTATGAGAAAATAGATTCTTTTCGGGAAAACGTCAGGCAGGTTCCATCCGACCTTAATAATCAAATTTTATACGGATGAAACTTGCATACCATCAAGGTCTCAAAAGAACATGTAAATGTTGATTAATGCAAGTTCCATTCGACCAAATACTTAAGTTAATTATTTACGGATGAATATTTATTGTAATCTCAAAATTTTTAAAAAATGTATAAAATGAAAGTTTCATTCATCGCGGTTTTATTTTTTTCCTTCCTTGTCGCTCCTCTGACTTTGAGGGGAGAAGAAATTCCCGGTCCCGGGAGATCAGCAGAAGATAGTTTGAAATGTTTGGAAAAATTATCCATTTCGACTCTGGCTATTGAAAAAAAGATGTACGATCGGGCTGTTAAATCCTGGTGGTTTTTATTCCGGGAGTGCCCGGATATCAGTGTGCGTTTATATGCAGATGGTGTTAAGCTTTTTGAGCATTACATCGATGAAGCTTCTGATGACCATGAAAAAGATGCTTTTGTGGATACTTTGATGATGGTTTACGATAAGCGCATTCAATATTTCGGCCATCATGATAAATATCCGGAAGGTTGGATTCTTGGGAGAAAAGGAAGAGATATACTCAAATACAGGAATGGAGAAGGTGGGGCATTGGAAGAAGCATTTGATTGTTTTCAGCAATCGTATGCTCTGATGAAAGAAAATACGGAAATATCTGTAATGCTTGCTTGGCTCCAGACCTCAGGGGAATTGTATAAACAAGGGGATTTATCCGATGATCGTTATTTTGAAGATATGTTTACAGTTTACGCGCATTTCTCTGATGAGGATATAACCAGCCGTTATGATGCTTCCCTCAATGAAAGAATTCAAAAGGCAGTAAATGGGATGATCAAAAAATCAGACATAAATGATTGTGCCCTTCTGGAAAAGGTCATAAGAAAAAGGGATATTACTTCTTTAAATCCGGGAGAGGTTGATTTGTATATTGAATTGCTCGAATTGACTGCATGTAAAAGCCGTCAGCTTCACGCCAGCCTTTTGGAACAGCTTTTCAAACAATCCCCATCATCTGAAGTGGCATGTGACCTGGCCCGTATGTTTATCCCTGAAGGCCGTTACAATAAATCCGTAAATTATTATGATGAGGCCATTGAAATAACCAACAACGATAGTTTAAAAGCCGTTTATTATTATGAATTGGCCGTGCTTATTGATGGCCATTTTGATGAACCGGTTCGTGCGCGGCAATATGCAAAGCGGGCTTCTGCCCTTTTGCCTAAATGGGGTAAACCTCATTTGCTGATAGGAGGAATTTATGCCAGGGCATCGTCTGATATTTCCGGCAATGAGCTTGAGAAAAAAGCAGTATACTGGGCTTCTGTGGATCAGTTTATGACAGCGATGCAAAAGGATTCTTCGTTGAAGGAAGAGGCTCTTGCACAAATTGAGACCTATTCACAATATTTTCCTGATCCGCAGACCTGTTTTTTTCACGGGCTTGAGGAAGGACAAAGTTTTGTTGTCGGCGACTGGGTTAATGAACCCACTAAAGTCCGGTTCAATTAAAAGTCTGGGATACTTCTGCCTTGAGATTGCATCAAATTTCCCCTAATTTGTTAATTTTGCTTCCTGGTTAAGTACAATCCTTCGTCAGAACTTCGGGTTGTGAAAAACATCATCGTGCAATGAGTTGGTAATAATATGCTTACGTTATAAAATTATTACTTATTGTGGATATGCAGAACACATGAAAGAAGTTTGATGACCCACTGTAAATACAAACCGCATAAAAATTAACGATCCCATGGTGCTTTTCTTTCAGGGGGAAAACCGGCAGGTGTTGGCTGTTGGTTGTAGAGCAACCCTTTCCGAATCTGATCTTGATAAACTCATCTGGCTTTTTGACGGTGCCCGTTTAATTGACCGCCCTTCTATTGATGGCCATTTTATTGGTCCGAGGAAGGAGATGATTACCCCCTGGAGTACCAATGCCGTTGAAATAACCCGAAACATGGGTATTAATGGTGTTGAGCGGATTGAAGAGTTTTTTGCCACCGACCGGGAAGATCCTTCTTTTGATCCGATGCTTCAGGTTCTTTATCCGGGGCTTGATCAGGAGGTTTTTCATATAGAGAAAGAACCGGACCCTGTTTTTTACGTTGATGACATTGATGCGTATAATGAAAAAGAGGGGTTGGCTCTGAATCCGGAGGAGGTTCTTTATCTGACTGAGCTTAGTCAACGCCTGGGACGCAAGTTGACAGACAGTGAAGTGTTTGGTTTTTCCCAGGTTAATTCGGAACATTGCCGGCATAAGATATTTAACGGCACTTTTATCATAGATGGTGAGGAAAAACCCAGTTCATTGTTTCAGTTGATCAAAAGAACTTCCAGGGAAAATCCCAACTTTCTGGTCTCCGCATACAAGGATAACGTGGCTTTTATCAAGGGGCCGTCGTCGAAGCAATTCGCTCCTGAACGACAAGATACAGCCGGTTTTTTCAAAGAAAAGGCCATGGAAACTGTTCTTTCGCTTAAAGCGGAAACGCATAATTTCCCAACGACTGTGGAACCGTTTAATGGTGCAGCCACTGGTTCCGGGGGGGAGATCCGTGACCGCCTGGGAGGAGGGAAGGGGAGTCTGCCGCTGGCAGGAACTGCAGTTTACATGACCGGTTATTCCCGTTTGGAGAGTGGTCGGGCATGGGAAGAAAAATTCAGGGCCCGGCCCTGGTTGTACCAGACCCCTGAACAGATCCTGATAAAAGCTTCCAACGGTGCCAGCGACTTTGGCAATAAGTTTGGTCAACCCCTGATCTGCGGGTCGGTGCTTACTTTTGAGCATTTTGAGGATCGTCACAAATTTGCTTACGACAAAGTGATCATGCTTGCCGGCGGTATTGGTTTTGCCAGAAAAGAACATAGCCTGAAATCGAAACCCGACAAGGGTGATAAAGTGATCGTTCTGGGTGGGGACAACTACCGCATTGGCATGGGAGGTGGTGCTGTATCATCGGTGGCCACCGGTCAGTATGCCAATGCTATCGAATTGAATGCTGTTCAGCGATCCAATCCCGAAATGCAAAAGCGGGCCATGAATGCCATTCGTGCGATGGTGGAGGGCGACGATAATCCCATTGTCTCCATCCATGACCATGGGGCTGGCGGGCATCTCAATTGTTTGTCTGAGCTTGTGGAAGAAACCGGCGGAACCATTCATATTGACAAGCTTCCTATAGGCGATCCCACTCTTTCAGACCGTGAAATAGTAGGGAATGAATCACAGGAGCGGATGGGCCTTGTGATGCACGAAAAAGATGTTGACCGACTGAGAAAAGCTGCTGATCGTGAACGTTCACCCATGTATGTGGTGGGGGAGACTACCGGTGATATGCATTTTCGTTTTGAAGATGATAAAGGCAATGCACCCATCGATCTTCAACTGGCCGATATGTTTGGCAACCCCCCGAAAACCATGATGAACGACAAAAAAGTGGTTCGGAATTTCGGAGAACTTCAATACTCATCAGATCAGATTGAATACTATCTGGAATCGGTTCTTCAACTTGAATCGGTGGGCTGTAAGGATTGGCTTACCAACAAAGTTGACCGCTCGGTTACCGGGAAAGTGGCCCGCCAGCAATGTGTTGGTGAATTGCAGCTTCCCCTGAGTGATCTTGGGGCCACTGCTATTGACTATTCGGGAACGGCCGGAATGGCTACTTCAATAGGTCATGCTCCCGGCATTGGTTTGGTTGATGCTCCGGCGGGTTCAATAATGTCTGTGGCGGAAGCGCTTACCAATATTGTCTGGGCTCCTTTGACGCATGGCATCAAAGGTGTTAGTCTGAGTGCCAATTGGATGTGGCCCTGCCGGAATGAAGGAGAGGATGCACGTTTGTATGAAGCGGTTGAGGCCGTTAGCGATTTTGTTTGCGATCTCGGCATCAATGTCCCCACCGGTAAGGATTCGCTTTCCATGACGCAAAAATATCCTGGTGGAGAAACTGTTGTATCTCCCGGTACTGTTATTATCAGTGCAGGTGGAGAGGTAGAAGATGTGTGGCGGATTGTCACACCTGTATTGAAGAAAGATACTAACACCAGTCTCCTCTATGTCGATTTATCTTCCGACGATCTGAAACTTGGAGGAAGCAGTTTTGCCCAGATCGTTAATCAACTTGGCAATGAAGCGCCGACAGTAATTAATGCCGAATATTTCCGCAAAGGCTTTGAAGCTTTGCAAAAATTGGTCCGGGAGGGACATGTTCTGGCCGGCCATGATGTTTCTGCAGGTGGATTGATCACGACATTGCTCGAGATGTGTTTTGCCAACAACGATTATGGCATTGATGCCGACCTGACCGGTTTGGAAGAGATAGATCCCGTAAAACTGATGTTCAGTGAAAATTCGGCTGTTGTTATTCAGGTGGCTGAGCCGGAAATAGTTGAGCAGGTATTGACTGATTTTGGGGTGCAATCCTGCATAATCGGAAGCCCTTCGGATCAGCGCCGGTTGAAAGTTCGGACCCCGGAACAATCGTATGATTTTGACATTGACCATTTGCGGGATGTATGGTACCGTACTTCCTGGTTATTGGATGGCGATCAGAGCGGGGAACTGAAGGCCAAAGAGCGGTTTGACCAATACAAAAAGCAGCCTCTTTCATTTAGATTTCCCGGTCATTTTCAGGGAACTGGCCGGTCGCTTGGACTCGATCGTCCCCAAAGAATTGCGCAGGCTGCGATCATCCGTGAAAAAGGAGTGAACGGCGACCGTGAAATGGCTTATTCGCTCTATAAAGCAGGATTTGCTGTGAAGGATGTACATATGACCGATCTTATTTCGGGGCGTGAAACGCTTGAAGAAATTGATTTTATCGTTTTTGTCGGCGGTTTTTCTAATTCAGATGTTCTTGGTTCGGCCAGGGGATGGGCAGGAGCTTTCCTTTACAACGAGAAAGCCCGGACCGCTCTCAATAATTTCTATGCCCGTCCTGACACTTTGAGCCTGGGTATCTGCAACGGCTGCCAGTTGATGACGGCACTTGATCTGGTTTATCCGGAACATGACCAGAAACCACGAATGCTGCATAACGACTCACATAAGTTTGAATCCGGTTTTGTTACCATGGATATTTGCAAGAATAATTCAGTTATGTTCGGATCACTCGAAGGATCGAGACTTGGGGTCTGGATTGCTCATGGTGAAGGGAAGTTTAGTCTGCCACTGGATGAAAGTGCTTATCACATTCCCGGCAAATATGGTTATGATGCCTATCCTGCCAATCCCAATGGCAGTGATTACAATGCCGCGGCTGTTTGCTCTGCAGACGGACGACATCTGGCCATGATGCCACATCTTGAACGGGCTGTTTTTCCCTGGCAATGGGGGTATTATCCCGGTGACCGGAACAACGATGAAGTGACTCCATGGATGGAAGCGTTTGTAAACGCCCGCAAATGGGTGGAGGATAGGAAATAATCCCGGTTCTGAAGCGCTATCTTATTTTCCGGCCCATGGTGTGACAGCCTAAAAATAGACCTCAGCATGGATCATTTCCGTTGGAATGCCTTTGCTTTCCAGAATATCATATGCATCATGGATCATACTGCTGTTGCCGCAAAGATAACAGCGTGTTCCGGGTGCCGGTGGATTTTCTTCAAGATAATCGGTCACTCGTCCGAAATAGGACGTCTGGCTTTTTTGACGAGAGGTACAGGCGACATAGCGTGACGGGTCATAAAATTCCGCTTCATATCTCTCCTGTTGATTTCTGATCCCGTGAAGCAGTTGGTAATTGATGTCCGGGTATGTTTTAATGAAACTGTGAAATGGTGATATGCCGGTTCCGGTAGCGATGAACAAAAGTTTGTCCTGTGCACCGGGTTTTCGGGGAAGGGAAAAATAGCCCGTTGGCTCTTCCACCACCAGCATATTGCCGGGTCGTTGTTTCTTTAAGACCGGGGAAATAAAACCATTGCTCACTTCTTTCACCAGTATCTCGATATAATCGTCGTTTTCTCCGCTGTAGATGGTATATTCACGGGTATGGATGCTATTGGCAGGCCCTGCATTAATATGCTGCCCCGTTTTGAATTTTAGTCCGTTCCGTTCCAGTTTAAGTATGAAAGCTGATTCGGTCAGGTTTCGTACTTCCAGAATTTCATGCAATTGAGTGGATATTTTGTTGGCTTCGGAAACTTCCATAGGTGACTTTTTTCGGTTTTCTATAATTTTATATCTTTAGATAACTAAAGGATTAGCTGAAAGTTCAATTTGAAGACAATTTTGTCTGAAAATTTTTTTGGTGAAAAGTCCCTTTATTTTTTGCAGGTTGAAACAGATGTTTTCGTTTTCCTTCGTCTGTTTATCAGGTCGAAAATATTGTGGAATTTGGATCGTATGACTTGTAAATAAAAGAATTTGCAGCGAGGATTAACTCAGGAGTGGGGTTAATAATGAATTCGTGATACAATCTTAACATTTGTGATGATCTCAACAAAACAGAGATATTTTAGTTTTGCTTATATTAGTTGAAAATTACCCGGAATAATTATGATATACTCAAAATACAGGTCAAAAGAACTGAGTTGGCTTTATTTTAATGCCCGTCTGCTCCAGGAAGCTTCCAAAAAGGAGGTACCCCTGATTGAGCGGATAAAATTCCTTGGCATTTATTCCAACAATCTTGATGAATTTTTCCGGGTGAGGGTGGCCTTATTGAAACGGTTGGTCCAATTGGGTAAAGATGCTGAATTTGATGGGACTTCCCCTAAAGACACACTCAAAAAAGTTAACCGTCTCGTTCGGGAGCAGGGGCTGGAGTTTGGACGAATATACGAGGAGATCATTCGTGAACTGGAACAACACAACGTCTACATGTTGGATGAAAACGCCCTGAATGAAAAGCAGGGCGATTATGTGCGCAGAATATTTGAGCATAAAGTTCGTCCCAAACTGATGCCGGTCATTATTTCCAAGCGGCGTCCACTTCCCGATCTGAAAGATGATGCCATCTATCTCGGCGTGATATTGCGAAAATACGAGACCGGGAAATCGATTTACGCGTTGCTGGAAGTCCCGGTGAATGCACTGGGAAGATTTTTCATTGTACCTTCAAGCGACCGTACCACCTGTATGCTTTTGCTCGATGATGTGATTCGTTATGAGCTGGAGGATATTTTTTATATGTTCGATTTTGATGAGATAGGGGCTTATACTTTTAAATTGACAAGAGATGCCGAGCTTGATATTGATGATGATATTTCTGAGAGTTATGTAAATGCCATTGCTCAAAGTCTTGAAAAACGAAAGGATGCCCCTCCTGTGCGGTTTGTTTATGACAGGGAGATGCCGGAGGATCTGCTCGAAATTCTTTTGCGGAAATTACATTTTACGAAAGATGATGCCATCATTCAGGGTGGGCGTTACCATAATTTCAAGGATTTCATGGATTTTCCGAAGATTGGGGGCCCCGATATGGTTTATGATCCTTTACCTCCTATCCGGCATGATTATTATCCCAATGGAAAATCTGTTTTTCCCGTGTTGAAGGAAAGGGACATACTTCTTCATTTTCCCTATCATTCGTTTTTACATTTCATTGACTTCCTGAGGGAGGCCAGTATAGATCCGATGGTTCTGGAGATCAAGATCACCATTTACCGTGTGGCCAAGCATTCTACTGTGATGGATGCCCTGATCAATGCCGCCCGCAACGGAAAAAATGTAACAGTTGTTCTTGAACTTCAGGCGCGTTTCGATGAGCTTTCAAATATCAAATGGGCCAATCACCTTCAGGATGCCGGTGTTAAAGTGATTTACGGTGTTAAAGGATTGAAGGTACATTCCAAGCTTTGTCTTGTGGAACGCAGAGAAGGCAACAAATTGGTCCGTTATGCATGTGTTGGCACAGGTAATTTTAATGAAGATTCGGCAAGGGGGTTCAGTGATCATCTGTTGATGACAGCGCATGAAGGGATTGGCCGGGAAATGGCTTCGGTCTTTGAATTTTTCGATCGTAATTACAGAATTGCACGTTATAGTCATTTGTGGGTTTCTCCTTTTTATTTTAGGAAAAAGCTTAACACAGCCATTAACAAAGAAATAAAAATAGCCAGAGAAGGAGGGGTGGCTCGTCTTTGGTTGAAACTGAACAATCTTGCCGACTACAGCATTATCCGAAAATTGTACCAGGCCAAAAGAGCAGGAGTGGACGTTCGTTTAAATGTAAGAGGAATGTTCTCGATGATGCCGAAATTTGATAAAAATGAAGAGCCTATCCCTTGCATTGGCATGATTGACAGGTTTCTGGAACATAGTCGCTTTTTTATTATCGGAGAAGGTGAGCGGGAACGAATATACATATCCTCGGCCGACCTGATGTCGCGCAACCTGGACCGTCGTGTCGAGGTGGCTTGTCCCATCTATGACGAAGGATTGAAAAATCAGCTGAGAGATATGTTCCTTTTCCAGTGGAAAGATACCAGCGCTGCACGGATCCTTGACAACGATTTGACAAATCAGCTCAAAAGCCCGCGTCCTGGTGAAAAGCCTTTCAGATCGCAGATCGAATTTTACAAGTATCTTGATCGTATTAATGTATCTCCTGAGGAATAGTCATAATAATATCTTTTGGCCGAAAAATATTAACTGTCATGAACGGGCCTGTTCTTTTGCCTGATTAATTGACTTTGGTCATAAAACCTGATCTTTGTTGTTTTCTGTGAGGAGAGAGGTTTGTACTTTTGTAAATATCTGCTCTTCCCTGAGGCAGTTTTTTTTCACCCTTATAACAATAGTCCGTTAAACTTTTGTAATGCCTTGTAATTCAATTGTTTAAAATCCCGGCATTTCACAGTTTAAATCACAGTATATCAGTGTTATAAGGATTTTCTTACATCTTACATCTAATAATCTAACGATCTATTGTTCTAACGTATCATAATAAAGTTACAGGCACTATGGAAACGATGAAAGCGCTCGTTAAATCCAAGCAGGAAAAAGGCTTGTGGATGAAAGAAGTTCCCATTCCCGAACCCGGGCATAATGATGTTTTGATCAATGTAACGAAGAGTGCCATATGCGGTACTGATCTTCACATTTACCAATGGGATGAGTGGGCCAGCAAAACGATTCCTACTCCTATGATCATCGGCCATGAATATGTGGGCTATGTCGCCGCTGTGGGATCGGAGGTAACCAATGTTAAAGAGGGAGACCGCGTTACCGGTGAGGGACATATTGCCTGCGGACACTGCCGGAATTGCCGGCGCGGTCGTCAGCATATCTGTGAAAGAACCGTGGGCATAGGGGTGAACGTAGATGGCGCCTTTGCCGAATATGTTAAAGTTCCTTCGAATAATGTGATGAAAATCAATCCTCAAATATCTGATGAGATCGTTGCCATAATGGATCCCCTTGGAAATGCTACACATACGGCCCTTTCCTTTCCCCTGATCGCTGAGGATGTGCTTGTCACCGGGGCAGGGCTTATCGGAAGCATGTGTGTGGCCATCGCCAAATTTGCCGGGGCCAGGTATGTGGTGGCTACAGAGTTGAATCCTTACCGGGCGGAACTTGCCCGTAAAATGGGCGCTACCCGGGTGGTTAATCCTCAAAATGAGAGTCTTACAGATGTTGTGAGAGACCTTGGCATGATCGGTTTTGATATTGGGTTGGAATGCAGTGGGGCTCCTGCAGCTTTTAACCAGATGCTGGCCCATATGTACAATTCCGGTAAAATTTCCCTTTTGGGCATATTGCCTTCCTCCACTGTCGTGGATTGGAATACCCTTATATTTAAAGGTTTGATTCTGAAAGGTATTTATGGAAGAGAGATGTTTGAGACCTGGTATCACATGGAACAAATGCTCATGTCGGGACTGGATATGACGCCGATGATCACCCACAGGTTTCATGTGGATGATTTTCATAAAGGCTTTGAGCTTATGGAGGAAGGAAATTGTGGAAAGGTCATCCTTAATTGGGACTGATTTTCTTTCTTTCTTTCTTTCTCTTTTTACTTTATGGTCCATATTGCTCCCAATACCATACCCGTGATGGTACTGTTCCAGGGGTTGGTTGTGATGGGGCAGGTTCCCCCATTGCATCCTATGAAATGATAATACGCATATCCTAAAAGTGCGCCTGCAACGATACCGATCCCGATCCGAAGCAGACGTGGTATTTTTTTCTTTTCTTTGCTTTCCATTGTAGGATGTTATTTTTGTATATGTTTTTTCCAGGTGCAAATATATTTAAAAATACACATATTTAAAAATATTAGAATGATCATTAGTGTTGGAGGAGGTATGGTCATTTCTGGGACTTTGTTTAGATTTTTTTAATGATTTGAGTATGAAAAGAAAAGCATTCTTATTCCTGGTTTTCATTATTTACATCCCAGGTGTGGCAATAGCTCAGAATGATAATTACGAAAATTTGCTGGAAAGGTGGGAAGAATTCAGGCAATCAGATGACTATGACAAAGATTATCGTGCCGGCTCTTTCCTCAGGAACCTGGAAGAGACCCTGACCGAAGGCGTAACGCCCCCTGATAGTGCAGGTCTGCTTCCTGGTTGGGAGAGTGATACAACTGAAGATGAGGCGATTTCAGCTTATGCCGCTTATATATCTTTTGAACGCGGACCGGACCACTTGTATTATTGTATTCATGATCATAACAGGAATGAAGTGATTGCTTTGTCGCACGAATTACAGAAGAAATTTCAAAAACGGCAGATAAGTCTTGATTTACAGACAAAGAAAGATGATGCGGACAGGGTTATTCTGGAAATTCATGCCGGAAAAAACAGAGTTCTTGAGTTGCCTGATATAGATACGGCTTTGCTGATCGAAAAGCTGGCGAGAACCCGGGGTGATCAGCAGACATTTGAGATTGCTGACAAGCTGGAGAGGCGTATTAAAGTGCTAATGGAGCAACCATCGCTTTTCGAAAATGATTTTACTGGTTTTTCCAATTTAGCGACTGTGTTGTCATCTGACGATGGTTTTAAGATCGTCACCTGGAATGTGGAGGACCGAAGCGGAGATCATCATTTTTTCGGTGTCACAGGTGTTAAAAGGGATGATGAAATTCTTGTCTCAGTACTGGACGACCAAAGAGACAGAATTGATGCACCGGAAACCACCAGGCTCGATCCTTCAAATTGGTATGGGGCTGTTTATTATGAGATGGTGCCTGTCAAACATCGTGGGGATATGTATTATACTTTGCTGGGATTCAACGGGAAGGATGCCTATTCAAAAGAAAAGATTGTCGAGGTGGCCACTTTGTCTCCGGCGGGAGAGATCATTTTTGGTGCTTCCGTTTTTAATATGACAGGCAGAACCAAACACCGTCTTATTTTTGAATACAGCAACCAGGCCAATATGATGTTGCAATATGATGAACCCAATGACCGTATTGTTATGGATCACCTGGCTCCTATGGAACCGAGGTTTGAGGGTGACCGCAGCTATTACGGCCCCGATTTTTCTTATGATGCACTCGAATTTGATGGTGGAAAGTGGGTTTTGATGGAGGATGTTGATGTCAGGAACAGATAGATTTATTGGATATACGTTTAAATGTCGTAAATTTGTGCTCATGTAAAAGGTGCCATTGCGCCTAAAAGGGAATCCGGTGACTTGCCAGAAAGCATTGTCAGGCAGGGAGTCCGGAGCTGTACCCGCAGCTGTGATCCCCATAAAGACGATTGTCCCGTTGTTTGTTTATTAGGTTTGACCCGGCAAACTGACTTTAAGGGAACCGTCGTTGTTTCTGCAGCATTGGATGCCACTGTCCCCGGGCTTCAGGGGGGTGGGAAGGCGTTGCAGAGAGGGAAAGCCAGAAGACCTGCCTTTGCATGATTTGTGTAACCATCTTCAACTTTCGGGAGAAAAAGTTTATGGTAATAAAGATGTTTTTTCGCGCATTCGCGCTAATATTTATTTTGTCTGCATGCCAATCAGGGCATCAGAAAGATTCTGTTTCAGATCTTTTTGAAGGTCAGGAACCAGACTCCGTTTACTCACCTTCTTACGCAAGTGGATTTTCAATTTCTTATTATGATGAGATCCGGGTTATACAGCTCGATGATCCCTGGGGGCAGGAAAATCAGGCCGATTATGTTTTGGCCGGACCCGAAGATGCCTCCCCGGAATTCAGGTCTGCCGGTGTACCTTTTGTAGAGTATCCCGTGGATCACTGGTCGGCATTTTCTTCTACACAGGTAGTCTTTGCTGAAAAGATCGGTGTACTTGAAACGCTGAACAGTGTGGCTGAACCAGAATATATTTCCAATTCCTATGTAAAAGAAAGGCTTGAGTCAGGAGAAATCCGGGATGTTGGTCTGGCCAATGCTGCGGATGTCGAGGTACTGCTCCAATCATCCCCGGATTTTATATTTGTCTCCCCTTTCAAGGACAATCGATACAGGCACCTGGAAGAAGCGGGTTTGTTACTGCTCAATGATGCGAGCTATCTGGAATCCTCTCCTCTTGGCCGGGCTGAATGGTTGGTTTTTTTCAGCACATTCTTCAACAGGGAGGATCAGGCCATTGAAATATTTCAGGCTATTGAATCCCGTTACAACAAGATTAAAGAGAAAGTAGCCCGGAAAGAGAAATCTCCCACGGTTTTGACGGGAACCCTTTTTGAAGACAGCTGGCATATTCCTGCAGGAGACAGTTATATGGCTCAACTTTTTGCCGATGCGGGTGCCGATTATGCCTATAAGGACAAATCCGGTACCGGTTCTTTGTCGCTGGATTTTGAAACGGTTTTTCATGATTTCCGGGAAAGTGATTATTGGGTGATGACGGTTAATCATCCCGGCAGGTTTAAAAAATCCGATTTGCTCGAGATGGATGAACGGTATGTTGATTTTGAAGCTTTTAAGAATGACCGGGTACTGGTCAGTAATACCAGTCATTCCCTCTTTTTTGAAAAAGGGATCATTGAGCCCGATGTTGTATTGAAAGATCTGGCAGCCACTTTTTATCCCGGAGAATTTCCGGAATACTCCCGGGAATATTTTGATTTTTTGAAGGATTGATCCATGGTGCATGTTATAAGTCGATATTTTTCCGGGCGTCAGATTACGTTTTTTTGGCTGACAGTGTTGTTATTGCTGACCACGGCGCTGTTTTTTCTGAATATCATCTTTGGTTCAGTCAATATTCCCTTTGGAGAAGTTCTTAAAATTATTGGAGGCGGTCAGTCATTGGATGAAAGCTGGCGGTTGATCATACTGAAGAGTCGTTTGCCGCAAACTTTGACGGCCATTCTTGCCGGAGCAGGGCTGGCTGTAGGGGGCTTGCAGATGCAGACCCTTTTCCGCAATCCCCTGGCCGGGCCGTCCATTCTTGGCATAAGTTCCGGGGCTGGTCTTGGGGTGGCACTGGTCTTGTTGCTAGCCGGTAATATTGGAGGTTTTGCCCTGAGTCATTTAGGTTGGGCTGGTCATTTATCGGTCACTATGGCTGCATTTGCCGGGGCTTCATTGGTTTTGACGCTGGTTTTGTATTTATCCCGGCATTTGAAAGACAATGCCATGTTGTTGATCGTTGGCATTATGGTGGGATATGCTGCTTCAGCTGTGGTGGGTATACTCAAATTTTACAGCATGAAAGAGGATGTTCATGCTTATGTGATCTGGGGTCTTGGGAGTTTTTCCACAGTTTCATGGTCCCAGATGTGGGTGTTGTTGCCGATTGTTGTGTTTGGTCTGGCAGCTTCATTTTTTCTGGTAAAACCTCTGAATGTGATGCTGCTGGGCGAAAAATATGCCGGAAATCTGGGTATTAATATTTCCACATCCCGGTTGCTGATCATTCTTTGTACGGGACTCCTTACAGCTACGGTTACAGCTTTTTGTGGACCGATTGCGTTTTTGGGCCTGGCCGTACCGCATTTGACCAAAGGATTGTTTCGGACATCGGATCATAAAGTATTGCTTCCAGCGGTAGTCTTATCTGGTATGGCGGTTGCTCTCTTTTCAAATCTGATTGCCCGCCTGCCCGGGTTCGACGGGGCCCTGCCCATTAATGCTGTGACCAGCATAATAGGAGCCCCTGTGGTTATTTCGGTCATTTTAAGACGTAGAAATTTAAGAGCACCGGGTGTTTAATGTTCCCGGGAATAAATATACGCTTATGGAAATTGCAGACAGAGCACTTATTAATACAAGGTCGTTATCCATCGGGTACAACAATCCCCGCCAGGGAAGAACTGAGCTGCATTCCGATATCAATGTAAAGCTTGAAGAGGGGGAGTTTGCTTGCTTATTAGGTCCCAATGGATCCGGTAAATCCACTTTGCTTCAAACCTTATGTGGATTTCTGCCGCCTCTCGGAGGAGATGTCCTGATCGCCGGTCATCCCATAAAGTCAGTTTCTTACCGGAAAATGTCGGAACTTTCCAGTGTGGTGTTGACAGAGCGAGTGGTCGTTACCAATATGACTGTCTTTGATCTGGTTTCATTGGGGCGTACACCTTATACAGGTTTTTTTGGAAGACTCAGGTCAAAGGATAAAAAGCTCGTTTTTGAAAGTATCCGGGCTGTAGGTCTGGCAGGGTTTGAAGAACGTATGATCACCAATATGAGCGATGGTGAGCGTCAGAAAGCGATGATTGCCAAAGCTTTGGTTCAGGAAACTCCTTTGATCATGCTTGATGAGCCTACAGCTTTTCTCGATCTGCCCAGCCGCATTGAGATCATGCATCTTTTGCGAAAACTTGCTCACGAGCGGAACAAAGGCATCTTACTTTCCACCCATGATCTGGATATGGCCCTCCAGATGGCCGATAAAGTATGGCTTCTGGCTGAAGGCCGGGAAATGGAGACCGGTACACCCGAAGATCTGGTACTAACCAATGAATTCAGGCGGTTTTTTGAACGTGAAGGAATATTATTTGACAACGATACCGGTCAGTTTACCGTTGAAAAACAAAAAGTCAAGACCATTCGCCTGATCGGGAAAGGAGTTGAATACAAGTGGGTTAGCCGGGCCCTGGCCAGAAGGGGTTTTGCTCCGTCGGATGAGCCGTTCAGCGGATTTCAGGTTGAGATAAAATCCGATGGTCAAAGGGAATATGTGCTAACAGATCCCGCCGGAAAGACCCATAAATTGAGGACCATTGAAGATTTACTGACACAACTTGATCGTGAGGAAGCCTCTTTTCTGACAGAATAAAGCCCCCGGCTGCCTATCTGTCAGGCCCCTTTGTTTGGCACAGGCTTTGTTTTTCAACATGCGAATTTTTGTATTTCGTGTAATCCATAAAAAACAAAATAACTATGCAAAAAGGGAAAATAGGTGTTAGTAGTGAAAACATCTTTCCGATCATTAAGAAATATCTCTACTCCGATCATGAGATCTTCCTGCGTGAAATTATATCCAATGCTGTTGATGCTACACAAAAGCTCAATACACTGGCTCGTATCGGAGATTTTAAAGGTGAAATAGGTGATACCACGATCCGGGTATCTCTTGATGAAAAGGCCGGGACCATCACCATTTCTGACCGGGGGGTTGGCATGACAGCTGAAGAGATTGATAAATTTATCAATGAGGTAGCGTTTTCCAGTGCCAACGAATTCCTTGAAAAGTATAAAAAGGATGCCAATGCCATTATAGGGCATTTTGGTCTTGGTTTCTATTCATCTTTCATGGTTTCCAAGAAGGTGGAGATATATACCCGGTCGTATCAGGAGGGTGCACAGCCCGTGAAATGGTCTTGTGACGGAAGTCCTGAATACAGCCTGGAAGAGATTGATCAGAAAGATCGCGGTACTGATGTGGTATTGTACATCGATGATGAGAATAAGCACTTTCTGAATAAGGATGAGATCAACCGTCTTCTCAAGAAGTATTGCGGTTTTCTGCCGGTTCCGGTGGCTTTTGGCAAAAAGACAGAATGGAAAGACGATAAAGAGGTGGAGACCGATGAAGACAATATCATAAATGACACCAAACCGCTTTGGACGCAGTCTCCTTCCAGTCTTAAAGATGAAGACTATAAGAAATTTTATCGAGATCTGTATCCAATGGCTGATGAGCCGTTGTTCAATATTCACCTGAACGTTGATTATCCGTTCAATCTGACCGGAATACTCTATTTCCCAAAACTCAAGAATAATGTTGAAATTCAGAGAAACAAGATCCAACTTTACTGCAATCAGGTATATGTAACCGATTCTGTAGAAGGCATTGTACCTGAATTTCTGACTTTGTTGCATGGTGTGATCGACTCTCCCGATATTCCACTGAATGTTTCACGGTCGTATTTGCAGAGCGATTCCAATGTCAAGAAGATATCCAGTCATATTACCAAAAAAGTGGCCGACCGGTTGGAGGAGATCTTCAAGCATGACCGCAACTCTTTTGAAGAGAAGTGGGATGATCTGAAGATTTTTATCGAGTATGGTATGCTCACCGATGAGAAGTTTTATGATCGGGCCCTTAAGTTTGCATTGCTGAAAAATACCGACGGCAAATATTTCACATTCGAGGAGTACAAGGATATCATAAAGGACAATCAGACAGATAAGGACAATCAACTGGTTTACCTTTATGCCACCGACGCTGAGGAACAATATGCCTTTATCGAAGCTGCCAAAAACAAAGGTTTTGATGTGCTTTTGATGGATGGTCAGCTCGATACTCATTTCATCAATCACCTGGAGCAGAAATTTGAGAATTCCCGCTTTGTAAGGGTTGACAGTGATGTTCCCGAAAAGTTGGTTCCCAGGGATGAACAAAGTGAAACCAAACTTTCAGAGGCAGAAAAAGACAACCTGACGGTCGTTTTCAGTTCCCAGGTCCCCAATATTGACAAAGCCCACTTCGTGGTCTCATTTGAATCATTATCACCCGACGACAAACCAGTAATGATTACTCAGCAGGAGTTTATGCGCCGGATGAAGGAGATGAGCCAGACCGGTGGAGGACCGATGATGTTTTATGGTGACATGCCTGATAGCTATAATCTGGTTGTCAATGGTAACCATGAACATATTCAGCGTTTGGCCAAAGATTGTGAAAATGAAGTAGGCGAAACGGTGAATAATCTTCGCAGTAAGATGGAAAGTCTGGAAGCCCGTAAATCGGAACTTGAGAAGGCCAAAGAAGGCAAAAAGGATGAAGAAGTGCCTCAGGCTGAAAAGGAAGAGCTCGAAGATGTGGAGAAAAAACTGACGGAGCTGCGCAATAAGAAAGAGGAAACTCTTAAAGGGTTTGCATCAAAGAACAAGCTGGTTTCCCAGTTGATCGACCTGGCATTGCTTTCCAACAACATGTTAAAAGGGGAAGCGTTGAACCGGTTCGTGAAGCGCAGCATTGATCTGATATAGTAGCTGATTCTTCTGCGACAATATCTGGTTTTTCCTGGATCGGGTCGAAGAAGATTGAGGTAGTGTAATGGCTTTACATACATCATATTAGATGTTATTATCGCATATTGCATCCTTCTGAAAAACAAAGAGATGGATGATGAAGTGACTTACCGGAGTTGATGCATTGCCGGAACTTCATTCTCAAATGATTAAGAAAGGGTAGTCTTCAGGAGGCTGCCCTTTTTTTTATTTCTACTGTCTTTTGTCATTGTTGATTTTTGTCATTTTATTTTATTTTGAAAGGAAATTTACATTAAATTCAGTTACTGGTGTCGGGCCGGTATTTTGGGCACCCTTTTTTTAAATTAATTAGCCCTGCTGAAAAACAGTTAAAGGTTTAATAGTTAGTAATTTAATATGTGTTTTTTCATTTAAAGTGCAAGGTTTTTAAAGCTAATCATAAAATAAGTCTGCACTTAAGAAGACTTTAGAAGGTCAATTATCAACAACTTACTGGTCAAAAGTATGTTTTATGTTTGAATGAATTTTACTGTTTGAAAGGTGGGCGGGCCCGTCCGTTTTCCGGGCCTGCCTGGCGGGTTATGAAAAAGAAACATTCTGGATTTTTGATGTTAAAGCATTAAAATTGATGGTTCCATATACATAAGCCGGCTGACAGGCCTTCCTGCCGGCTTATTGAAAGACAGATCTTGTTTTATTAGAAAAATTTTTGTGCGAAAATAGATTTTTATGGGAAAACGTGAAACAGATTCCATCTGATCAATAACTTAGACTAATTTTATACTGATGAAAAAAGCAATTTTATTTTTACCCGTGGCATTTTTGCTGATGACAGGATGCCAGACAAGTCAGGAGGAGAAGGGCAATCCCTTCTTTTCGGCTTATGACACCCCTTTTGAAACACCTCCTTTTGAGGAGATCGAAGAGGCACATTACATGCCTGCCTTCAGGGAAGGGATCAAACAGGAGGAGCAGGAAATTGAGGCCATAGTCTCCAATTCTGAAGAGCCGACATTTGAGAATACCATTTTGCCGTTGGATCAGAGTGGTGATCTGGTTTATAAGGTAAGCCGGGTTTTCTTTAATATGCGCTCGGCCGATACCAATGACAAGATACAGGAGTTGGCCAAAGAGATTTCTCCAATGTTGTCGGAACATCGCGACGGGATTATGATGAATATGGATCTTTTTGAAAGGGTGAAAGAAGTATATGAAAATATGGATTCATCTGATCTCACTGATTCGCAGGAAAGGGTTGTTACCAAATATTATGAAGATTTTGTAAGAAATGGTGCCGAATTGGGAGAGGATGATCAGGAGAGACTGAAAAAGATCAATACGGAACTGTCTTCCTTGTCGCTCGAATTTGGCGAAAATCTTCTTGCCGAGACCAATGAGAATTTTGAGTTGGTAATTGACGATGAAGAAGAACTTGCCGGTTTGCCTTCTGGCGTGGTTGAATCTGCGGCCGAAGCTGCCGAAGAGGCCGGATATGAGGGGGAATGGATGTTCAATGTGCAAAAACCCAGCATGCTTCCTTTCCTGACATATGCTGAAAACAGGGAGCTAAGGGAAGAGTTGTATCGTGGTTATTTTATGCGAGGCGACCGTGATGACGAATTTGACAATAAGGATATCATCCGTGAGATGGTTGATTTGCGTGCTGAAAGGGCCGAATTACTTGGATTTGAAAACCATGCTGATTACGTGATCGATGTCAACATGGCGAAGGAACCTGAAAATGTATATGACTTTTTGAACCAGTTGTGGGACCCCGCACTGGAACGCTCCAGGGAAGAACGACGGGAAATGGAGGCCATTATTGACGATGAAGGAGGTGATTTTGATCTTGAGCCCTGGGACTGGTGGTATTATGCTGAAAAGCTCAGGAAACAGAAATATGATCTGGATGAATCGGAATTAAAGCCTTATATGAAGCTCGAAAATGTGCGGGACGGCATGTTTTGGGTGGCACAAAAGCTATATGGGATCACTTTTGAAGAGCTGGACAATGTGCCGGTCTACCACGAAGATGTTGAAGTTTTTGAAGTAAAGGAAAGCGATGGCTCACATATCGGCCTTCTTTATCTCGATTATTTTCCCCGTAAGAGTAAGCGGGTGGGAGCCTGGTGTACCACTTTCCGTGGCGCTGGTTATGACCATGAAAACGAAGAGAAGATCGATCCTCTTTCATCCATCGTTTGCAATTTTACCAAACCCTCCGGCGATACCCCTTCATTGTTGAGCTGGGATGAAGTCAATACGCTTTTTCATGAATTTGGCCACGCTCTGCACGGGTTGTTTACCGAAGGCAAATATGACCGCACAGCCGGGGAAGTACCCCGTGATTACGTGGAGCTGCCGTCTCAGATCATGGAAAACTGGTGTGCTGAGCCCGAGGTTTTGCGACAATACGCCAGACATTATGAGACAAATGAGGCCATTCCCGAAGAATTGGTCGAAAAGATACAAAAGAGCAGTCTTTTTAATCAGGGATTTGCCAATGTAGAGTATCTCGCAGCATCATTCCTTGACATGGACTGGCATACTCTGGATGCAGAGAAAAGTAAAATTGACGATATCAATGCATTTGAAGATCGTTCGATGGAAAATATCGACCTGATCCCGGAAATATTGCCCCGTTACCGTTCCACCTATTTTTCTCATATATTCAGTGGTGGGTATTCGGCCGGCTATTATGTCTATAAATGGGCTGAAGTACTTGATTCGGATGCATTTTATGCATTTAAGGAATCGGGAGATATTTTCAATCAGGAGCTGGCTGAGAAGTTCCGCAAGCATTGCCTGGCTGAGGTAGGAGAGGACGAAGGAATGGTCCAGTATAAAAAATTCCGTGGTGAAGAGCCTTCCATTGATCCGTTGCTTGAAAAGTTGGGATTGGAGTAATTGATCCCTGAACAGAAATAAAAAAGGCTACTGAGAAAAAGATTTTCTTTTTCAGTAGCCTTTTTTATTTAGAGCTTGCTGAAAAACAAATATCATGCTTATTATGAGAGTGTTATAACTTTGTTTGTTTATGGAAGTGCAAGGGTTCTTGTAAAAAATCAGAAATAGCTTTGCACTTCTTGACCCGAAACAGTGTTTCAATATTTAGAGCTTGCTGAAAAAGTTATTTAGTTGCAATTTGCGGGAGAAGCCGGCTTAAAGCCGGCTGGTAAGTGAGCTTAGCCGCAATTTATGAACACCCCGATAAATCGGGGTGCTATTCTCATAGATTCTTCTATATCAAAAGAATTTGTATCATATGAGATTAGCACCCTGCTTTAGCAGGGTGTTTCAAA
>JAWOCV010000276.1:0-3802 GCA_046483585.1 Marinilabilia sp. | reverse complement strand
GGCAGAACCTCCGAAAAATGGTTGAAAGAAGGTGTGTCCGGATATGTTGGCCGTATAGGACACTATTTGCCTTTTGAGGAAAAAATTTTACCGGAGATTAAAAATGCCGGGAAACTGAAAACCGCTGTTTTAAAACAACAGGAAGGCGAATCCATTCTGAAGGCCATTGACAATCAGGATCGTGTGGTTTTGCTTGATGAAAACGGGAAATTATTGACGTCACGAGGGTTTGCAGAATTTATGGAGAAACAAATGATCAGCGGATGCCGGCGTCTGGTATTTGTGATCGGCGGAGCATGGGGGTTCTCCGATGATGTTCTCCGGCGTGCTGATGCAAAGATATCTCTTTCCCGGATGACTTTTTCCCATCAGATGGTCAGGCTCATTTTCACCGAACAGTTGTACCGGGCCATGACCATTCTTAATAACGAGCCTTATCATCACGATTGAAGTGTGCCGATCTCCAATTGTCACAAGGTTTTCTGTATCTTTGGTATAAGTTGTTCTCTTTTTTTGCATGGTTATTGTTAATAAATTGAACCGACAAACTTTTTGAAACCCCTCAATCTCGTGATATGTCCCGTAAACATGTATGGTGGTTGCTTGTAATATTGTTTTTCTCGGGAACGGCTTCAGGGCTGTTCCTGGAGTTCTTTTTTGCCGGGACTGAAAAAAGTGATATAGACATAGAGAAGCTTGAACGTACCATTCAGGAGCGGCAGCAATCACTTAACGAGATGCTTAAGTCATTTCCTGAAAGTTCTTTTGATGATGCTGGTGAAGCCTGGGCATTGATGGATTCATTATCACAGGCAGGAAATGATATGCTGATCTATCGCAACAACCAATTGGTTGCCTGGACCAATCATCTGGTGCCGGTTCAGGATGTGCACCCCGTTTTTCTGAACCAGCCTTTTGTTCAGCTGGACAATGGCCATTATCTGGTGCAGCGAATCCGGCGCGGACCTTATTTGTTAGTAGGGTTATACCGGGTTAAGCAATCTTTCCCTTATCAGAATGAATATTTGCAGGACCGTTTCCTGCTCCCGTCTGGTTTGGATCCTGACGTGGATATTGTGCAGGATCAAAGTTCATCCTATGAGCCGGTTTATGGTCTCGAAGGAGAATATCTGTTTTCTGTCAGTAATCTTAAGATGAAGGGGAATGATGGGGAAGCAGGAGGATTTGTATTGATGGCCTATCTGTTGTCTGTGCTTGCTTTCTGGGGACTTTTGCTAATGGGGTTGCAACGCGTGCGTGGGCGAAAATGGATCAACCTTTGGCTGGGCCTTGCGTTGGCGGTCTTTTCAGTATTTTACTATTTCATGTTCTGGCATGCTGAGATGAGTGCCTTTGACCAACTGGGGCTGTTTTCCCCTGTTCATTTTGCAATGTCGGATATTTTTTCTTCTCTTGGCGCTTTTCTTTTGTTCGCCCTTGGTATATTGCTTTTCGTATTCCTGGTTTTCCGGTTTTTTCGCTGGCCGCAGTTCCTGAAGCCATTTACTGAGTCATCGTGGATGACAGGACTTTTGTTCTTTGGGTTTTTCCTTATTATGCACGGGGGCATGCTTTATGTTTTAAAGCTGATTTATCAATTGGTGGAACATTCATCCGGCCCCTCCGTGTTTTTCAAAGTTGTTGAGATCAATGAAATTGCAGTTGTTAAGATTGTCATACTGGCTTTTTTATTCTTCTCTTTTCTTTTGTTGGCCGAGAAAGTGGTGCGGTTATTTTTGTTTCGGATCGGAAGGATGCATATGTGTCTTTGGATCGTGGGGGCCACATTGTTTGTGGTCCTGTTGAAAGGGAATATCGGTTATGGCTGCAATGACTGGGGGATCCTGTTTACCGGGCTGGTGGGATTGATTTTTGTTCTTGTGAAGCGGGACCACCGGTTACAACATTCATACAATACTTTTCTATGGTTGGTCGCCATTTTTGCATTGTTTTCGGGATCGGTACTGATTGACCTTTCTATCGAAAAGGAGGAATCGGACCGGGAGTTGCTGGTTGAAAATTTGTCTTATCAGCTTCTCCGGGAGGAGGATCCCGTGGCTGAAATGTACCTGGCAGAGATTGAAGACCAGATCGTCCGTGATGCACCGTTGCGGGAATTGCTGGCACGAAACAACATTAATCAGTCGGCCGTGCGCAACCATTTGCTGAAGTATTATTTTTACGGTTACTGGGGGCGCTACGACTTGCAGATTGTTCCCTGCTGGCCCGATGGGAATCTTTCTCTTGAGGAGACCGGGGAAGTATATAATTGTTATCAATATTTCTTTTCAACAATACAGGAAGAAGGGGAATTGATAGAGGGGAATGATCATTTTTATTATCTCAACAATGACAACGGCCGGGTCTCTTATCTCGGGGTCTTTCGTTTTTTTGAAGGCCATCCGCTGGAGACCACTCTTTTTGTAGAGTTACAGTCGAAACCATATTTTGAGGGGCTGGGGTATCCCGAGCTCCTGGTTGGTCAGAAAGAACAGGATCGCCTCTCCCTGTTTGAGGATTATTCGTATGCCAAATATGTCAATGGACGGCTCGTTCGTCGTTCAGGGGATTACAATTATCATGGCACATACCGGCAGATGGAAGTAACAAAAGGGGATAAAATGTTCATGAAAGAAGATGATTATTCCCATATTGTTTTTCGCCCTGAATCCGATACGGTAGTCATTTTAAGTCGACAGGACCATGATGTTTCGGAGATATTCATAGCTTTTTCCGTGTTTTTTATCTTCTTTTTCCTTATAGGTCTTCTATTAACCGGGCTTTCACAGATACGGACAACCTCTTTTACGTTTAATTTTTCGGTACAGAAACGTATCCAGTTCTCTTTTGTGGGGCTGATGCTCTTTATTTTGCTTGTGGTTGCCACAGGGACGGTGTTGTATACCGTTAACCAGTTTAAGAATAAGCATGAGGATTTGTTGAATGAAAAGGTACAGTCGGTTCTTCTTGAGCTTGAGTCAAAGATTGGTTTCGAAGGGTCGCTTGAAAACCATAATGAGGAGTATCTGACCTATCAGTTGCAAACCATATCCAATGTTTTTTTCTGCGATATCAATCTTTTTGGTACAGATGGAAAGCTGTTGGCATCCTCACGCCCCGAATTGTTTGAAAAAGGTTTGGTTGGAGGACAGATGAATCCTTCGGCCTACTATCGACTGGCTTATGAAAATGATGGAAAGTTCCTCGGGACTGAAACCATAGGGGGCCTGGATTATACTTCTTATTATGTTCCATTCTACAGTCGCGACGACCAGTTACTGGGATATGTCAATGTGCCTTATTTTGTTGCCAATAATGAATTGCGTGAAGAAGTCTCATCGGTTGTAATGACCGTGGTCAATTTTTATCTCTTGTTCTCATTCATTGTCATCAGTATAGCTGTGTTCCTTTCACGCCAGATCACACGGCCATTGTTGGTGTTACAGTCAAAACTGGCCGATCTGAAAATTGATCGTCACAATGAAAAGATTGATTATCATGGAGAAGACGAAATAGGAAGTCTGGTGGGTGAATACAACCGTATGGTGGATGAGCTTTCGGAGAGTGCCGCCAAGCTGGCCCGGACCGAACGGGAGCTGGCATGGCGTGAGATGGCCCGCCAGATCGCGCATGAGATCAAAAATCCCCTGACCCCCATGAAGTTAAGCATCCAATATCTGCAAAGAGCCTGGCGGGATCAGGTTCCCGATTTCGATGCTTTCCTGAAAAGAGTTACCGGAACGCTTATTGAACAGATTGAGAAGTTATCCTCCATCGCCACCGAATTCAGTCACTTTGCCAA
>JAWOCV010000256.1:0-5314 GCA_046483585.1 Marinilabilia sp. | reverse complement strand
AAAATCTGTGTTTTTGTAACATAACTGCTATATTTTTGTGAAAACTGGTTTCTATGAACAAACTTATTACTCTATACCATTTACAATGGATCGTTAGATTTTTAGATCTAAGATCTAAGATGATTCATATGCTACTGGCAATCTGTGTTTTAGCATAAACAAACATTTCTTCAGATCTAAACAGTTGAAGAACAAGCACTTAAAAAAGTCTAACGGACTATTGATTTATAAATGTACATATTTTGTAAAACATGGACAAATAGGAAAAGAGCAATCTTTAACAATATTTTTTATTCAAACCCAAATGAAATGAGCCCCGATTACTCCCCGATAAATAAGGGCAGGCAGGGACGAGTTACATCAGATCAATAATTTAGATTAATTTTTACGAATGAAACGAGCCCCGATTAAATCGGGGCGAGTTCCATCCGACCTTAATAAATAAATTTTATACGGATGAAAACCATATCCACATTTCTGACCAGTTATATTTTCCTCCTGACTGTGGGGATTACAGCCATTATTCCTTTCAGATGCCTTTATGTTGTGTCCGGTTTTTTCGCCTGGATCCTTCAGAAAGTATTGAAGTATCGTCAAAATGTTATTGAACAAAACATTTCCAATTCTGATCTGGAATTGAATGAAGACGAAAAGAGAGAAGTAATCTCCCATTTCTACCTCAATCTTTCCGACATTATTCTTGAAGGGGTGAAAAGCTTCTCCATGTCATTGACTACGGTCTTTGAAAGACACAAAATCCGGAACCCTGAGATTCTGGACCCATATTTCCAAAACAACCAAAGTCTGATTCTTGTAACCGGCCATCTGGGCAACTGGGAGTGGGGGAGTTTATCAGCAGGACTTTACACCGATCAGCAGATCATCGCTTTCTACAGTCCATTACGGAACAAAAAGATCGATAAGATCCTTCGGAAGTCCCGTTCCAGGTTCGGAACGATCCTCACCCCCACCAAAGGCACCACACAAACCTTCCGGGAAAACCAGAAGCAACCCACACTTTTTGTTATGGCCGCTGACCAAAGTCCTGCCAGAGTGGAATCGGCCCATTGGGTACAGTTCCTCGGCAGACCCACGGCTTTTTTACACGGGCCTGAGAAACATGCACGCAATAACGGTTATCCTGTCGTATTTGCAGAAATCGAACGTGTGAAAAGAGGATATTACGAACTGACATTGTCGATCCTTGCAGAAAATCCATCAGAATTACCAGAGGGAGCAATTACACGCCGGTATGCAAAAAAGCTGGAAGACTGCATCAGAAAACATCCCTCCGACTGGCTATGGTCGCACCGGAGGTGGAAGCATAAACCCGAATAATGCCTGTCAAGTCCGATACATTGCTTCTATCAGGTTGCTGTATTTCTCCTGAATCTTTTTCCGGCGCAATTTTAAGGTATTGGTCATGGTCCCCTCCTCCATCGAAAAAGGCTCATTCAAAAGAGTGAATCTCACCACCCTTTCATAGGAAGGCAAACGTGACTGTCTTTTTTCCAAACGTTGCTGCAGAATTAACCTTAACTTGTTTGAATTAATGAGTTCGTTGTCATTTTCAACAGGGATATCATGGCTTTCAGCCAATGCCTTCAACTTTGACATTTCAGGAACAATCAATGCAGTCATGTAGGGCCGGTCATCGCCTATCACCACAACCTGTTCAAATACATCCTCCTCACCCAGCAACAATTCAATCTTTTGAGGCGAGACATACTTTCCCACCGAGCTTTTTATCAGATCTTTGATCCGGTCGATCATGATCAGATTCCCGTCTTCATCGAGCCGGCCTTCATCTCCGGTATGAAACCAGCCATCGGTCATAACCGCATCAGTGGCCTTCTCATTTTTATAGTAACCGCTAAAAACATTTCCGCCCCTGACCAAAATTTCATTATTGTCCCCGATTTTTACTTCAACTTCCGGCATAACCGAACCACAGGTGCCATATTTAAATTGATCAGAGCAGAAGCAGGACACGGATGCCGTTGTTTCTGTCAACCCATATCCATACAAGACAAATAGCCCCATGGCATGAAAAAACTTCAACATCTCTGTATTTAAGGTAGCCCCTGCGCATGGCATAATTCGAATATTTCCACCAAACACATCCCGGAGTTTCTTAAACACCAAAGCTTCAGCAATGGCCAGTTTTCCTTTTAAAACCAGCGGAATTCCGGCTGAACGACTTTTGTAGGCAGTGGCCTTCAGCCCCGAATTCATGGCCCATTGAAATATCTTTCGCTTAACAGACGGCCAACTTGCCACTTCGGACTGAATGCCCTGATAAGTTTTATCAAAAAAACGGGGAACGGTACACATGAGCGAAGGCTTTACCGTAGCCAACGCATCCATCACTTCCCGGGGGTTCTCAAGAAACACACAGACCGCCCCGCTATGCAACATAAGATGAGTCCACATGCGCTCAAACACATGGCTCAACGGCAAAAAACTCATCGAGACATCCTGTTCGGTTATCTCCAGTCGTTGGTCATGGATGCGAAAGGCAAAAACAAAATGGTGATGTTTGAGTACAATCCCCTTGGGTTCTCCGGTAGTCCCGGAAGAATAAATGATGGTTGCAGTATCATCGCTCCGGTATTCGTTCAACCTGTCGTCAAGAGAAAGTGACTGATCATATGAAGCCGATAATCCCAAAAACTCATCATATGTCAGGATGCGTTCATCATCAATTGAGCATTCATCAAAGACCACAATTTTCTCAAGAGAGGAAATTTCGTCAGGAAGAGTTTTGATTGCATCGAGCTGTTCTTGCTTTCCCGCAAATAAAACTTTGATATTGGTTTCTTCCAGGATATATTTCAACTGATCTTCGGAAGAAGTGGCATACATGGGGACCGTTACACAACGATTGGCCATGATTCCCAGATCGGCAATTATCCATTCGGCACGATTGGGGCTGAATATGCCAACATTATCCCCCTCACGACAACCCAGAAGGTGCAGGGCGTTCATAACTTTCTCCACTTGACCTCCAAGTTCGTTCCAACTTAACGAACGTTTTGTCTTCTCTCTGAATCTGATGACTTCACGGGAGCCGTAGCTGGCAATACGGTTTGTGAGCACCTTAATGACATGGTCTTCCATAAAAATAAATGGTGATGTAATGCAAATTTTTGATGTGGCTAAGATAGCACCGTTTCAAAAAATAAAAAATCGCTTCAAAATAAAGTCATTCAAAAACCTCCTGCAGTTTTTCGCAGAAAACAATTAAATTTAACCACTGGTATCCGGTAAAACTAACGGAGATTTCTTCACTTCATTTGCAATGAGTGGGATGCACTGGAATTAAAGGATGTAACCCGGATTATTGACTTCGTCGAACTTCGTTTCACAAATAATCCCTGTCTCCGACAGCGACTAAGATTCAGTAAAAACTTTTTCCAAAAGTTTAACTTCATCTAAGTCGGGGTTAACCTGAACTTAATTTATAAGGGAAATAATTTATGAATAGGCTAAAATGCGGATTATGAAAGTTTTTTTATTAGCACTCCTTACAGTCATGATGGCAGCATCATACAGCTTCAAGGCTACGGCACAACAAAGTGAGCCATTGAACATTCTGGCTTTTTCTAAAACGGAAGGGTTCCGTCATGGTGTCATCCCCCAAAGTCTGGTGACCCTTGGAAAAATGGCCGAACAGAACCAGTGGCATGTGAGGGCCACCGAAGATTCTGTAATGATAAGCGACGAAGTTCTGGACAACATAGATGTCGTGATTTTTGTGCACACCACCGGCAATGTACTGGGGAAGAAACAACAAAAGGCACTGAAAGAATTTGTTATGGAAGGGGGCGGACTTATCACATTACACTCCGGCACCATAACCGAAAATGACTGGCCATGGTTTGTTGATGCTGTAGGCGGCATTTTCGTGGGCCATCCCCCCAGCCAGGAAGGAAAATTAAGCATTGAAGACCGGGATCATCCGGCCACCGAACATTTTCCCGACTCCATATGGACCACAACCGACGAATGGTACAGCTTTGATCGTAATCCCCGCGAAGATGTACGCGTACTCATCTCCATTGATGAGAACTCTTATGATGTGACCGATGACCGCTGGTTCGAAGGGGCTGATCAACGCATGGGCGACCATCCTCTTGTATGGTGCCAAACTGAAGGGAAAGGCAGGATTTTCCAGACCGCTTTGGGCCATGAGCCGGAACTTTACGAAGATCCTTTATTCCTGAAACATTTGAAAGGAGGAATTTTGTGGAGCAGCGGGTTGGATTAATATCAATCTGTTTACTTACCCCATAACGAAATACCCTCATTGTTGAGCCCGGAAAAAATAACAGTGGTTTCCCTGGGATTGGCTTCCCAGTCCCATCCTTTTTTAACAATAACATCATTTTCGGCCAGAGAGAGAATGCAGGTGTTTTCATCATAACTCCATTCACCGGACATTGCACCGGAAACACTGCCATCATCCGTGAGCACCAGTAATTCAGATTCCTGCATCACCTGGTATTCATATTGAAGTGTGATCACTTCGTATTTGCCAGGGATATCTGCCTGTTCCAAAGTATCCTCCGGAACTCCGGCATATCTTTCCGATAGCCGTTTACATTGGGGATGTCTGAATCGGGCCCGACCCAGATGCCATCATAAATACAGCGACCCAGGTGTTCAGCAAAATGACCGTAAATGTTTTTATTGATGGTTTGGCCCTGCCGATGGTTTGAAAAGACCATTGCCATTGCGACCATGCGGCCCAGCTACTGGAATTTTGCCTCCAGGCTCCGAATCCCTGACTTCCTTGCCATGCATCTTGGGCATAGAAATTATCTGACATGAATTCAAATTGATAAGGTGATAATGGAGCGTAGTGAAGAAATATCCGGAAGTGCCATTTTATCCCGTCCCGGGATGTTTTTTGTTCCCCCGGAAAGATTTGCAATCTCCCGGAAAATTTAAACGTTTCCCCGGAAAATTTTATCCTGCCCCCGGCGACCGGGACGGCTCAAAACTTTCCGGGAAATTGAAAATTTTTTCCGGGACTGAGAAATTTTGCTTAAAAAATCTGATATTTTTCCAGGGATCGGGATATTTCATCCCGGGGAGCAGAAATTTTAATTAAAATCCGCTTAAAATTTCCCGTGGGACAAAAATTTTAAGCAAAATCGCAGATATTTTAGTTAAAAAGGGATAAAAAAGTCCCGGGACGTGTTGAATTTTTTCCGGGACTTGTAATTCCTTAAAAAGCCGGTTCATCATTAAATTGCGTACAGTCATAGAAATGACGAACCAATATTATTATAAAAACCTTAATTACTGG
>JAWOCV010000205.1:0-4051 GCA_046483585.1 Marinilabilia sp. | reverse complement strand
CAAGTAATAAGGGGATCCACATCCCTTCCCCTGCGTATGAGATGAGGGACAGGTGGAGGGAGATCAGGAGCAGAATTGGTTTCTTCATGTCTATTATCTGTTAATTGGTCAATAGTTTGTTGTGATTTTACAAATATTTTAAAATCAGATATTTATTCTTTTAAGGGGCATTGTGTTAAAACAATAGTGCTTTGGATTCTTAGATTTAAGATCTAATATAATTCATATATTTCTGATAATCTGCGCTTTAACATAGAAAGTCCTTCGGCTTTAGACAATTGGATAACAAATGCTTGTAAAAGTTTAACGGACTATTATTAAAATACATGTTTTCAGTGTTGTACGATTCATATTAAATCAAAAAATCTGCCAATTTACTGTCAGGTATGCTGTTTATTGTATAGCCGGCAGATCAGATCTCTTTCAGTTCGTCCATCAGGCGTGGGACGGGCAGTCCCATGACATTGAAATAACAACCTTCGATACGGTCGATGCCGGTTAGGCCGATCCATTCCTGGATGCCATAAGCACCGGCCTTATCAAACGGCTTGAAATGGTCTATGTAATAATAGATTTGTTCGGGCTCCAGGGGTTTAAAATGGACGGTGGTAATGTCGGTAAAAGCGATCTCTTTTTCGGCGTTGCGCGCCACGACACCAGTGATGACGCGATGCGAACGTCCGGCTAGCTCTTCCAGCATTTTAATGGCATGATGCCGGTCACCGGGTTTCCCCAGCACATGATTATCAAGGGCAACAATGGTATCAGCTGTGATTACCAGCTGATGGTCTTTTGCCCATACGTCGCGCCAGGCATCTGCTTTCAATCGTGCCAGGCAGATGGGCACATCATCCACATGCATTCCGTGGGGAATATCTTCCGGAATATCGCGACCGGTTCCTATAGTAAAAGGAATCTCCGCTTTTTCCAGCAGATTGTGTCTGCGGGGTGAGGCGGAGGCTAATGTAATGGTGTATTTGTGGAGGTTTTTCAGGTACATACTATTACTATGAGGTCTTTGTGTCGACTATCCGGATGTCGCCTATCCAAAGAAAGTCCGGGCCACGAAAATAAACAAAATTCCCATCAACATGATGAACTTGCTGACAGAGCTGGCCTGGTGAAAATCTTCGCGGGTTTGGGCTTTCAGAACTTTATAACCCATGACCATATAAGGGATGGTTAAAAATAAGAAGAAATATCCCCATGTTATGTAGCTTTCGCGCAGTTGGGGCACCAGTCCCAGAATGACCCATAAAGCTGCAATAGAGGCAATGGTCAGTAACACCACGACACTGCGTGAATAATTCAGGCCCATTTCCACCGGAAGTGTCCGGCATCCGGCTTCCCGGTCACCTTCCATATCTTCCATATCCTTGATCAGTTCCCGTGAGATCGTGCTGATAAAAGCGAAAAATGCAAATCCTGTAGTCCAGAACCAGGCGGTTGAACAGGCCTGGGAATCGAGGATCTCATTGCCGTGAACACGGGCCAGAGTGGCAAATTCCAGCGATACGACAATAAAAGGGACCAGTGCCGTCAGCATGGCAATGGCCAGATTGCCCACCAGCATCTGTTTCTTCAGTGTTGTGGAATAATACCACAACAATCCCGGAACCACTATGAACATCAGGGCGTAATTCTCCTTGCGGGTGACATAGGCCAGGAAAAGACCTATGATAACCCCTGTTATCGTCAGTATGACATGGAGAAGCAAAGCTGTCCGCCGGGGCACTGCACGACCGATAACAACATTTTCAGGACGGTTGATCCGGTCAATGCGGACATCAAAATAATCATTGATGGCATATCCCGATGCGGCAAGAAGAAGAGTGGCCAAAACCAGAAGTCCGAATCTTACGTGGCTGAGCTCCGGAGGAACGCCATAATGATGCAGAATGGGGATCAATAATCCATACCGCAGCAGACATTGCAGCAGTATAATGATGATGAGGTTTTTGTACCGGATCAGTTTCAGGATTGGCATCATAACAGCCGAAGTTGATTGTAAAATTAAATTTTAAAAAACGTCTACCAGGTGAAATCGGTCCCCCATTTTCCCTGGGCCCGCAGCACCTGCTCCATAACATCACGTACGCATCCTTCACCCCCTTTGAAATGGCTGATGTATTTGCAGAGCGATTTGATCTCTTCAACTGCATCGGATGGGCATACCGGTATGCCAACCTGTTTCATGACCGGGTAATCGGGCAGGTCGTCACCCATGTAAAGCACATTTGAAGGGTCCAGATTATATTTTTCGGTCCAGGCTTTAAAGTCAATGATTTTGTCAGAGGAGCCCATATAGATATCGGGAACGCCAAGGTTTTCGTATCTTTTGAAAACAGAATCGGTTTTACCTCCTGTGATTATGCTTACGGGATATCCCAGTTTTCCGGCCAGTTGAATGGCAAACCCGTCTTTTATATTGGCCGTCCGCATGGGCTCCCCGCTGGGGTGTAGCGGTATCACCTGCCAGGAGAGCACCCCGTCCACATCGAAGGCGAAGGCCTTTACTTTCATCAGGTCTTCTTTGAAATTGCTCATATATCGGTTTGTTTATACATTAATGGTTGTTTGAAAATAAGCCGGATGGATCAGTATCCGGGTGATGGCCGGCAACAAAATTCTTTCCGGCTGGCAAAACGCGAAAATAACATTTTATTCTTGTTTGTGATAGCGCAAAATATCCTGGCTCAGCAACCGGTAAATTTCCTGTAGCGAAGGTTTGTCGTTGAGCCGGGCCAGATGTTTCTCAATTATGGTCTTATCATTTCGGATGGCAGGTCCCGTCTGAGCTGCCTGTGGGGACATATACAGGACTTTTTGAGTGGTTTCTTTAATGAGCGGGGTCAGATATTTGAAGGAGAGACCATTCTCTTCGAGGAGATCGGCCGAAAGGGTATAAAGATGGTTAACAAAATTACAAGCCAGTACTGCTGCAATGTGCAATTTGGCCCTTAAAGCAGAATCGGCTTCACTTACGCTGGCCGAGAGTATCCCTGCGAGCCGGAGGAGCCGCCGGGTGGTGCCGGCATCGCTGCCTTCCACAAGAAAAGGGACTTCGCTGTAATCCACTTCCCGCATTTTGCTAAGCGTCTGGAAAGGGTAGAACACCCCTCTGTATGGAAACCGTGACAAGGTATCGATGGGTACACTTCCTGCTGTATGGGCAACAATCCCGTCAAAATCGGGAAGGTTCTCGGCGATGGTAACGATGGCTTCATCGGTTACGGAAATAAGCCAGAGGTCAGCGGTTGTATCTGCCTCTTTCAGGTTTGATATGGCAGATACACTATTGGGTATGGGTGCCTCCGTAGCATGGTCGGGTGTGCGGTTGTATATCTGGCGTAGTTCAAAACCCGACTCCACCAGAGCCCGTGCCAGATGGGTACCGACATTTCCTGTTCCGAAGAGGACAATTGACCGTATTGGTGATTGGTTCATTGTTCGTTTTTTTGAAAATACAAAATGGAACTTTACAATAGTCCGTTAAGCTTTTGCAAAAGCCCCTAGTTCAATTGCGTATAACAGCCACTTTCTTTATGTTAAAATGCAGATATTCAGTGCTATACAGATCATCTTACATCTTTTATCTAACAAAATATGTAAACAACCGAAATTCAATCCTATACATTTTTGTTAGTTCTTTGGTTATGTCGCAAAAGAGAGCAACGTTTCTCTCAGCTTTGAGCTTCGAGGTTTCAGGAACATCAAAACAAATGTTCAATTTCAAAAACTCTAAGAGCCAGTTAGCTCTTAGCAGTTAGCTCTTAGGACAAAAGCCTCCGGCTTTTTTTAGCTTAAAGCTTCCAACTATGAAAAACAAATTTCCCAGATTCAAACACCTAATAGCTAAGAGCTAAGAGCTAAGAGCTTCCAGCTTCCCCGCGGCCAGGTTACTTTTATCTACCTAAGTCATTTTAAATATGATGCTTAACTAATTTTGTTGGTTCTTTGGTTAAGTCGCAAAAGAGAGCAACGTTTCTCTCCAGCTTTGAGCTTCGAGCTTCGAGCTTTCAGCTACTACTGACCCTGCGACTGAGCTACT
>JAWOCV010000160.1:0-18722 GCA_046483585.1 Marinilabilia sp. | reverse complement strand
TTATGAGCACGCCCGATGCAACGAATGTAGACAGCCTTCACCCGGCGAGGAAATTCCCGGGCAAGTTGCAGGTACAACTCAGGATCCCGCTGTCCGCTGTCACCGATCAGCACAAATCCAATGTTTTCGAAAAAAGAGAAAAGAAAACGGATTTTATCAAGCTTATGCTCATGATTGGCACCACCCGATTTCCAGAAGTGAAAAATGCTGTGTTCCAATTCCTGAAGCAAAAGAGGCCCGGCGGGGATTCCCCGGAATTCAAAAAAATCGACAAGCAAATCATAAAGATTCCATTCACTGCTGGAGACATAAAATACAGGATTGGGATCAGGCTGATCACTTCTGCCTTTACATAAGGCTCTGTAAAACGCGGCCACTCCTTCAAACGGCACACGAGTCCGGGCATTCTTAAATAGCATGAGCCGCAACTTTTTGAAAGTCCGGGTCGAGTGTGATACCATCACCGTATCATCAATATCGGAAATGACTCCCAGCGGAGGATGCCCGGAAACGACGAGGACATCTCCCGAGGCCGTTATGCTCCCTTGATTATCGACCACTTCATCCATTAACTCGTATCGGGCCGTTTCAAAATGGGGCCTGTTTTCCATCCCGTCCTCAAAATAAAAGTAGCAATGAAAAACACCCAATTCATTGGTTTCCACCATATCAGTCTGGTCATGAAATTTCACCTTCACCCTGACGCCGGAAATTTCATCACCCACATATCTCTTGATCATGGAAAGCAGGTTGGTTGTCAGCCTTTGACCCGGCCGTGGTTTGTCAAGCCCTTTATCCTCCATGACAGTTCCGGTAAGATAAACATCGCGACCATTGCTGAATCCCATGTAGGGTTCAATGGTCGGAACACCTAACCACCCCAGCCGCTTTTTTAGCCAGAGGCGGCCCTTTCGAAAGGGGCTCCCGGCTTTTCGCAGGATGTAACGGAAAGTTTTGGTTATGATGGGCATGTTCCGGGTACTTTTTTTATCTTTAAAAATCAAACAGGCAAAACAGTTAATCAAAATTAATGATTCCTTCAGAGAAAAGCCGCATAGCAGAAGGCGAAAACCGGATAATTCTTTTCGTGATCAATCCGGCGGCCGGGAGTCATAACCGCACCGATTTAAGGAATGAACTCACTGTTCATTGCCAGAATCATGCCTTTATGCCCATTTTTCTGGAAACAACGGGCCAGGGCGACAAAGAAAAAATCCTTTCGGCTCTGGAAACCGATTCCCCGCAAACAGTTGTAGCGGTAGGTGGAGACGGCACGGTGAACATGCTTGCCGAAACCCTTCAAAACCGGCCGGTCAAATTAGGCATTATCCCCACCGGCTCTGCCAACGGAATGGCATACGAGCTCAATCTCCCAACAAACATTGATCAGGCTTTTTCCGTTATTGCAAGAGGTGCCTCAAAACGCATCGATCTGTTGAAAATAAACAGACAATACACGGCTGTTCATCTCAGCGACCTGGGCATGAACGCCCGGATCATCAAACGTTTCGACCATGAAAAAATCAGGGGATTATACGGATATGCCCGTCAGTTTTTTAAAGAATTGAAAGCCCCTTCCCCATTTAAATGCAGGATACTCTGCAACAACCAAAGACAACGGAAATACAAAGCCGTCATGGTGGTCATGCTCAACACGCACTTTTATGGAACAGGGGCCGTGGTCAATTCGATGGGACAAATTGACGACGGAAAATTCGAAATTGTCATCATCAAACCCTATCCATGGCATTATATTTTCAGAATGTTTATTGCCTTCTTCACCGGCAACATACACCGATTAAGACACGTCCGGATATTGTCATGCAGAAGAGCAAAAATCACGGTCAAACCGGCCCAGGATTTACAGATTGACGGCGAACCCTCGGGGGAAGTTAAAAGCGTTGAAGCAAAGGTTCTCCCTTCTGCCTTAGAAGTCATTTTCAACGATCAGGTAGAACACCTTCATTTCAACCCTTCTAAACGACATTAAACAGACATGGAACTTTCTCATGCCATAATCCTTTTTTTAGTCGCCACCATCATCATCGCCATTGCCGGGACCAAGTTAACCAAAGAAGCAGACCGGCTGGCCGACATTACCGGCTTGGGAGAAGCTCTTTTCGGGGCCATATTCCTGGGCGGCATCACCTCTTTGCCGGGAATTATCACATCGGTTGTTGCCGCATACAACAACCACCCCGAACTGGCTGTTAGCAATGCGCTGGGCGGAATTGCTGCTCAAACACTGTTTTTATCCATTGCCGATCTTACCTATACCAAGTCGAACCTGGAACATGCCGCCGCTTCTTTAACCAATATCATGCAGGGCGTTCTTCTGCTCGGACTCATGGCTTTTATCCTTATGGGTATGTCGGGACCCGACACCACTGTAATAAGCGTTCATCCTGCATCTATTCTGCTTTTGCTTTTCTACTTCCTGGGACACAAGCTCATTAACAAAGCCAAAGACCAGCCCATGTGGATGCCCAGGATCACCCGTCAGACTGTCAAAGATAAACCGGAACCTGAAAACCTTCATCCCAAACATCCCCGGCTCATATATATCAAATTTGTTTTTCTTGCCGTCACTGTCTCCCTTGCCGGTTATACCATTGCTAAAACGGGCATGTTCATCGCCGCTAACACCATACTGTCGGAAGGCATTGTGGGCATGCTATTCACAGCGGTCGCCACATCTCTGCCCGAGCTGGTGGTGTCCATCGCGGCAGTTAGGCAGAATGCCCTGACAATGGCCGTCAGCAACATTATCGGGGGGAACAGCTTTGATATTCTTTTTGTTGCCTTTGCCGATTTTGCCTATTTTAAAGGAAGCATTCTCCATGCCATCACACAGGGACAGGTTTTCATCATCTCATTAACCATGGCCTTGACCAGCATCCTGATACTGGGGCTTTTACACCGCGAAAAACGAGGTGTTGGCAAAATAGGATGGGAAAGCATGCTCATCATCATTGCATACATCGGGGGAAACTTATGGCTCTTTTTTGGATAATTTTTTTTTATATTTGATAAACACTTTAAAACCAATAACCACAAAACAATGACAGACAACAATCCAACGCCTGTTTTTGACAATGGCTCCGGTTTTTTTGAAGAAATAGAAGACAAAAAACCGGTTTTTTTCCTTGATTATGACGGAACTCTCACCCCCATCGTCAGCCGGCCCGAGCAAGCCAGACTCAGCCAGGAGATGAAAGAGAACCTGGCAAAACTGGCAGAAAAATACACCGTTGCCATTATCACGGGGCGGGACATGGACGATGTAAAAAATCTGGTTGGCCTCAACAACATCATTTATGCAGGAAGTCATGGTTTCCGGATATCAGGCCCCAATGGCCTATACATGGAACATGAAAAAACCGCCGTCTTACTGCCTGAACTCGCCATCATAGAAAAAGAACTTCTTGACCTCCAGAGAAAATACAAAGGAGTTCAGGTGGACCGAAAACGGTATGCCGTGGGTCTTCATTACCGCAATGCCCGTGACGAGGAAATCGATGACATCCTGGCCGATTTTGATAAAGTCCTGGAAGAAAATCCCGGATACAAAAAAGGCACAGGTAAAAAAATTGTGGAGATGAAACCCGACCTCGACTGGCACAAAGGAAAAGCCGTGGAGTGGATCCTCGATGAGCTGGAACTGACCGATGATTATTCCATCATCCCCATATATATTGGTGACGACGACACCGATGAAGATGCTTTTCAAACCCTGGAAGAAGGAGATATGGGCATTGGCATCATGGTTGAATATAATGGAGAAAAACCCACGTACGCGTCTTATTCGCTAAAAAATGTGGATGAAGTGGCGAAGCTGTTTAATCAGTTGTTGTAAGAAAGAGGTTGCATTATTTTCTCTGCAATGAAAAAGGGAGCTGCAATGCAACTCCCTTTTTTATGAGATTTTGTCGGCTTCTATTTTCCTGACTGAAGTCCGAAAATCCTACCGACAATATTTAGCGCCTTAAGTTGACATAAATGCTTCTGACTGTTCAACTTCTAACGACCAGTTATTGACCGTAAAAGATTGGCCCTTCGATGCCCAATGGGAGTTTAAGCAATATCCAGGCAACGAACATGGGAATCCTGACGATCATAAAAGCAATGGTATAAGGAAGCATCATGGAGATAATGGTTCCGATGCCCACGTCCTTCACGTACTTCTGTGCAAAAACGATTACCAGGGGGAAATAAGGCAACAATGGTGTCAGGATATTTGAATAGGAATCTCCGATCCGGTAGGCGGCCTGCGTCGTCTCCGGCGAAAAACCCATCAGCATCAGCATAGGGACAAAGATGGGGGCCAGCAATGCCCATTTGGCCGAAGCACTTCCCATCACCAGGTTCACCAGGGAAGACACAATGATGAATGCAACCAACAAGGGAATCCCCTTAAACCCGACAGCATTCAAAGCTTCAGATCCTTTTACGGCCAGCACGCTACCAAGATTTGACCAATTGAAATAAGCCACAAACTGGGCTGCCACAAACGCGATCACGATATAAAGCCCCATGGTGGACATCGATTTGGCAGTCATGTCGGAGACATCCTTGTCACTGGTAATGGTTCTCGAAACGAGCCCATAGACCAGTCCCGCCACGAAAAAGATAATGAACATGATAGGTACCAATGAGTCGTAAAAGGGTCGGAAACTTGCGCTTCCGGTAACCTCATCCACTTCACCCCGCAAAAGCCCGTTTTCGGGAACAACCATGGCAGCCACCAATCCAAGCACCACCAGCACAGAAAAAAGCGACCATTTCAGTGCCTTTTTCTCATGGGGTTTCACTTCATTACCCTGAGTTTCAAGATCCGCATCGGCGGCCGGTTTATACTCACCAAGCCGGGGCACCAGAATCTTTTCGGTAACCCATGTACCAGCCAGTCCGATCAGGGGTACGGATGCCGCCATCAGATAATAGTTGGAAAGCGGATTCACCGTGTAATCGGGATCGATCAACTGAGCCGCAGGCTCGGTAAATGCTGCGATCATCGGATCGAGGCCTGTGGGCAGAAAGTTGGCTCCAAACCCACCGGAAACCCCGGCAAACGCGGCTCCAATACCGGCAAGCGGGTGTCGCCCCATGCCCAGGAAAATGGCTCCTCCCAACGGGATTAAAACCACATAACCCGCATCGGCGGCAACAGAGCTCACCATACCAGCCACAACAATGGAAAATGTGATCAGAGAATTGGGCACTTTAGATACAAAAACACGGAGGGCTACGGAGATCATCCCGGTATGTTCGGCGACACCGATACCAAGCATCACCACCAACACCAATCCAAGGGGTGGAAAGGTTGCAAACACATCCACCATTTCGGTAAAAATCCGCTGAACCCCTTCCTTAGTGAGAAGATTTTGAACACTGAGGTATTCCGCCGGAATGCCGGTTTCACCACCGGTACCCGGTTTCAGAACAGTAACACCACCAAATACCCAGGAAAGAATTAAAACCACCCCCATCAGAATGGCGAAAAGGGTTACCGGCTGAGGAAGTTTATTCCCGACCACTTCAATTTTGTCGAGCAGCCGCTTAAAAAAGCCTTTTTTCTCGGTCATAACATGTCAAAGTTTACAGAACGGTTTAAATTATTAAAATTAAACCCCTGATGGAAAGTGCCATCAGGGGAATTCAGGTTTCTGAAAAATCATGGAAATTTAGGGAATTTTTTGAAATCGGGATCCCGTTTCTCCAAAAATGCATTTCGCCCCTCCTGGGCCTCCTCCATCAGATAGAACATTAGAGTGGCATCGCCCGCCATTTCCATTATGCCCGACTGACCGTCAAGCTCCGCATTCAGTCCGCGCTTGATCATACGCAAGGCCATGGGACTCCGTTGCAGCATGGTGTGGCACCATTCCATGGTCTCTTCTTCCAACGATTCCAGGGGGACAACTTTATTAACAAGCCCCATTTCTTCAGCCTCCTGTGCTGAATATTGCTTGCAGAGAAACCAAATTTCACGGGCCTTTTTCTGCCCCACATGACGCGCCAGGTAAGAGGAACCAAATCCGGCATCGAAACTGCCAACTTTGGGACCGCTTTGACCAAAAATGGCATTTTCGGAAGCAATGGTGAGATCGCAAACCACATGCAACACATGTCCGCCACCAATGGCATAACCATTCACCATAGCCACGACAGGCTTAGGCATCGAACGAATGCGCTTGTGCAGATCAAGCACATTGAGCCGGGGTACGCCATCATCATCCACATATCCCCCGTGTCCTTTCACATTTTGGTCACCGCCGGAACAAAAGGCTTTATCTCCCTCACCGGTCAGGACCACTACGCCAATATCCTGGCGCTCGCGGCAAACATCGAAAGCCTCGATCAACTCCTTAACCGTTTGCGGCCGGAAAGCATTGCGCACCCGCGGACGGTTAATGGTGACTTTGCCTACGCCGTCACAAAATTCGAACTTGATGTCCTCGTATTCTTTGATGGTTGTCCAGTTGTATTTCATTTTATTTGGTTTTAGGCAAGATGAACAATTTGTCTATATTCTAATAATTACCTACCTTGTAAAGTAGGGAAGCCGGCTAAAAGACGGCTGACTTTTATTGTTCGGCTGCTTCTGATCACCCCGGTAAACCGGGATACTACACTCATATTAAACTCTTTGGCAGCATATTACGTTAGCGCCCTGCTTTAGCAGGGTCTCTTAAGAGCATCAAAAACGCCCCTTCCAGCTCGCTTCAGCGGGCTAATTTTCCAAAAAACGCACATTTCTAACCGCCACTCAAAAACCGAAAATAGGCTTTCAGTATTTCCCCGTTTTCTTCTGTCGGTGTAAATATCTCCAACAATGCGGGAGCGCCTTTTTTATCCCAAAAATGCTGAAGGATCTGATCAAGCTCATCTTCATTGCCGGCTGCAAAATACTGCAATCCGAAAGTCTCCGCTATACCACTGCATCGCTGACCGCCCCTTGCTTCAAAGAAGGGTTCCAGCTCCGCCGTATCTGACGGACCGGGAATAAACCGGAAAATTCCCCCTCCTCCGTTGTTGATTACGATGACCCGGAACGATGAGGGCAAATACTGATGCCACAGTCCGTTAGAATCATATAAAAAGGCCAGATCTCCGGCGATCAGGGTTACAGGTCTTTTTCCGGCAAAAGCCGCTCCAGCCGCTGAGCTCACGCATCCGTCAATCCCGCTGGTTCCCCTGTTGGCATAAAACCTCAGTCCGGGGGACCAGTCAAAAAGCTGGGCATACCGAACCGGTGTGCTGTTGGCCAGATGTACCTCCTGCTCGGAAGGGACATGAACCGACAAATGCCTGAAAACTTTAAGATCGCACCAGCCTTGATTCTTCAGAAAATCACAATGCAAAGCAGAAGTTTGGTGCCTGATTTTCTGCCAAAGTTGGACATAATCAGGTGGAAAAAAACTGACATTTTGCATCAAACGGGTGAGGATTTCCACGCCATTGCCGGGAATCTGCCGGGTCAGGCATCCGTAGGTATCCACAATAATTTCCTGATTGGAAAAGTGCCAGTGAGCTCCGGGTTTATGTTTTCGCAAACGTTGTTTCAACTTCTTGGAGAGAACCGGAACATCAAGTGTAATAAGCAGATCGGGAGCAAACATCTCATCCTCCGTGGAAAATCCTTCCAGCACCCGGTCGGTATTGCCTATGGCGGCAGAAGTATTCAGATTGGAGAGATTCTCGGAAAGTACCACAATCCCTTTCCCTGCCATCTCTGAGACGAGTTTATCCAGGTCTTCTCCGGGATGCCCCGAACCGACCACAAACAAAATTTTCCCGTAATCGCTTATTTCATTTGTCAAATCCGGCACAAGTTCTTCATCCATATTCATGGAATGCGTAACGGAAACAAACTTCACATCAGACGGGGTTTCTTGTTCACACCTTCCGTAAAGAGGCTCCCGCATAGGGACATTAATGTGTACAGGCCCCCTTACCACTCCCAATGCCTGGCGAAATGCATCGTTAAGCATCCGGTCAACCCATTGAAGATCTCCGTCGTCATTTACATCAACCGGCATCTGACAACTGTAACGAGCATGATTTATGAACATTTTATCCTGCCGAATCGTCTGCCCGTCGGCCTGATCAATATACTCGGGTGGCCGGTCGGCGGTTATGGCAACCAGCGGGATTTGCTGATAATAAGCTTCGGCCATGGCGGGGGCATAGTTCAGGGCTGCCGTACCGCTGGTACAAACAACGGCCACCGGCGCATTTTTACTGCGCGCAAGCCCCAGGGCAAAATAGGCAGCCGACCGCTCATCCACAATAGAAAGACAGGTAAATTTTCCGCTTGCCGGAAAAGAAAGAATGAAGGGGGCATTTCTGGAGCCCGGTGACAAAATCACGTGCCTGATGCCATGGGCATGGCATAGCTCCACAATATGTCTGACCACCGGTTTATCGGAGACGGGTTGACTCATTGAAATGATTTTGTTTCACAGATTGCAGGACCGAATAAAGTGTTCCGGCCTTCAGGCGTGTCTCCTCCCATTCGGCTTCTTCCCGGGAACCCCTTGTTAATCCGCCACCAATATACAAAACAGCATTGTCATCACCCAACTGCATGCAACGAATGTTTACAAAAAAACGAAAATCACCCTCACTTACTGGCCCCAAAAAGCCACTGTAAAACCCGCGGTCAAACCCCTCAGCACGCCTGATCTCCCGCAGGGCTTCATCTTTGGGATAGCCCCCCACAGCAGGTGTGGGATGAAGGCCGGCAAGCAATTTTCCGGAATAAAAAGCTTCGCCGGTTTCAAAACGATAGGACGTCCGCAGGTGAATGACATTTCCGGCCCTGAAGGGGACCGGACCTTTTTTTTCAAAATCGGTGATTCCCTGAGCGTTTAACACCTCATCAATAAAGACGGATACCAGGCTCTGCTCTTCGAGCTCTTTCAAATCCCAGTCCTCATAGTGAACATCCTCTTTTCGGGTCGCAGCCAGAGCAACGGTTTGCCACTGATCCCCGGCTTTTTCAAGGAAGGTTTCCGGACTGGCCCCCATCCATCGGCCCAATTCTGGATGATCAAAAAAATAGACAAAAGCATCGGGGTATTGGTGACACAACTGCAGAAAAACACCGGGCAGAATATCACTGTGAATGCCGGCCACATCCATCCGGCGGGCAAGCACCACTTTATCAACCACCTCTTTATCCAGGGCATTTTTCATCCGTGAAAAAACACGACTATATTGCTTTCGTGCATCATCGCTCTCAGGCGGCACAACCTTCCCTTTCTGAATCTCAAAAGCAGGTTTATCAGGTAATGAACAGGTATAAGACTCATCCCGCGGGAAAACAGCAAAAGCTTCCTTGTTGACTTCAAAAGGGGCTGCCACAAAAGAGCCCTCAAAATTTTCCGGCACAAAATCAGAAATAGCGAAACGAACCAATTTCCCCGCCTCAAAAAAAACAACTTCATCGCTTCCGGGCAGCCGATATGCCACAAAAGGATGTTGCTGTTCAAGCCAATGCGAAAGTGCAGAATCTATATCTCCTATTTTCCCGTTGTTTTCCACGAAACTTCTTTTTTAAAAGGAAACGCAAAAATAGGGAAAAAGGTTGAATTGAAAGGAGGCAGAAAAGCTGTATTCATAATTGATACCCATTTGGCAACGCGCACAAGGCCATGTAGCGACGCACGGCCGTGCGTTCCTACATGATCGTCAATCACCAAATGATGGCGCATCGCGACGAGACCACACGTCGTTACATGGCCGTCATTTTTTCTCCGTCAAATATTGCCAGAACCGCTTGGGCATAAACTGCCGCTGAAGCCGTGGGTTGGTGCGCTCTTCTATGGCAATGTTTTTAAAATAACTGCGCCACAAGTCCTGCCATTGTTGCTCATCCCGGCTTTGGGCTTCGGAAGGCAGATTTCCGTCTTCTTTATCAAATGAAGGCTGGTCCAGGGTAATCTCTTCAACGGTTCGGGTATCATAAAAATAGCCGTAGTCTCGTTTCATGTCATAGATCAGCCACTGCTGATCGGCAAAACGGGCTTTGAAATGATCAAGCGACAATGGAAGCACATCATATTTCGGTGATACAGGAGCAAACCATGTTCCGTCGGCAGCCTGCTCAAAGCGCAAAAACATGTGAAGGCGGTGGACCTCGCGCTTAACTTTTCTTTCCAGGCGGGTAAAATGAAGCACTTCGGGAATGGAAATATCATTAACCACATCTTTCTTGTGGTCAAACAAATCCTGCAACAACTGGAGCATTAAATCCTCAACCTCAGGCTCACGCGAAAGAAACACGTGTAAAAAGCGACTGCACAAGTTTCGCCCGCCTTTCTTCTCAATGCCTTTCCACACACGTTCCGACCGGTTGGTGGCGGTTTCTACGTCAATTGTTTCGTCAAACAAACCGGGAGAGGTTTCGGGAGGAATGATTCTCGCCGGAAAGGTCCTTCTGTCCCATACTTCAAATATTGCAGAAAGAAATCCGGGGAATGTGCCGTCGTATCGGTAGTTAATCATAGAAAAAAATCAAAACAACTTCAACTGCACCGCATCGACTGAAAGTTTCCCCCCACTTTTGTCCAGAAGCATCATCCGCAATCGTTCGGGTCCCAAATCCTGAACTTTTTGACCGCCCAGCTCACGACAGGTGATAAAAAACCGGGCCCTTTTCATCACCACCCCCATCTTTTTCAGAAGATAAGAAGAGACATGCCCGTACCGCCGGGCCGAAATGATCAGTCGGGCACTTTTGGGGCCAATGCCCGGGACCCTTAACAATTGATGCAAGTCGGCCTTTTGGATATCTACCGGAAACATTTCAGGATGCCGCAAAGCATAAGCCAGTTTCGGATCGAGTTCCAGGTCCAGATCGGGATGAGCATCATCCACGATTTCGTCCACCTTAAACTCGTAAAACCGCATGAGCCAGTCGGCCTGATAAAGCCGGTGCTCCCGCCGCAAAGGGGGCGTAGCCAGGGCCGGCAACCGGGTGTCGGCCATGTTCGTGTGGATGTATCCCGAGTAATAAACCCGCTTCAGATTGTTTTCTGTATAAAGCGAACTGGCCAGATGCAAAACCTGATTGTCGGAATCGGGCGAAACCCCGACAATGAGCTGTGTGCTTTGTCCGGCGGGCACAAACTTTGGTGCTTTGTGACTGCTACGCCTCTTCGGCAGATACGCCTGCTGCTGTTCTTTAATATAATGCATCGGTTTAAGCACACTGCCGTAATCCTTTTCCGGCGCCAGGTATTTCAGGTTTTTTTCGGAAGGAATCTCAATGTTGACACTCATCCGGTCCGCATAAAACCCGGCTTCACGAATCAACGCTTCATCAGCTCCGGGAATGGCTTTCAGGTGAATGTAGCCATTAAACCCATGAACTTCCCGCAGTTGCCGGACAACTCTGGTAAGCCGGGCCATGGTGTAATCAGGACTGCGCATAACCCCGCTGCTCAGGAACAACCCTTCGATGTAGTTTCGCCGGTAAAAATTGATCGTGATGTCCACCAGCTCTTCGGGTGTGAAAGCCGCCCGCGATATATCGTTGGAACGCCGGTTGGCACAATAAGCACAATCGTAGATACAATGGTTGGTAAAAAGCACTTTCAACAAAGAGATGCAACGGCCATCATCGGCAAAACTGTGACAAATACCGGCAGTAGAGACGCACGATTGTGCGTTTCTACGATTGCCGCTGGTGGCGCACGAAACATCATATTTGGCGGCTGATGCCAGTATTTTCAGTTTTTCAAATTTGTCCATGATCATTTTGTTGAAAACAAAATACATACAAAACGTAGAGACGCGATAAATCGGGTCTCTACGTTTTGTCGTCCAGCAAATGCAATTTCAATTCGCCCACATCATTCTGAATGGTATGAATGGAACGCAGCAAATGTTCAATTTCCACCTTACCCTGCGGAAGCTCCGGACTGATATAGTGAACAAAGCGCCATATTTCACGCACATCTTCCACCGGCAGATCATAGGGCTTGTAAAGCGGATTCAGGCTGATGCACTTTATTGTGCCATTCTCTTTTATCTGGTTTTGCACGATTTTAAAAGAGATCCCTTCATCGCGGGTCAGAATCACACAGGCTTCTCCCGACTTTATGTTGTGCCAGTTCTGGATGAATTCACCGGTGACCCAGGCCCCTTCGGGAACGGGCAACATGGAATCACCATTGATCTGGAAGGTCCGGTATTTCTTCTCCCTGTCGAGAAAAGGCAGGCGAAACACCGGCAGGGAACTGATGTACTCGGGATCGGCAAACCCCGTCAAATATCCGGCTTTGGCCTTTTCCTGGACCAGCTCGATGTTCTCCTCATTGTCGGGCCCCACCGTCGATGTCAAAACCCGCAAACGGGAACCCCGAACATAAACATCGTTCCCCTCTTCCAGCTCTTTAAGCTGAAAACCGGTTAATTTGGACAAATCTATCCGGACCAGCGTATCCATGGAAAGACCAAAATAATCGGCAATGGCGGTGAGCACATCCAGTGGCGGACCGGAGACTTTGTTCTCATAATTGTTGAGCGTGGGCCGTTTAATACCCAGAGCACGCGCCAGATCTTCCTGGGTGAGGTTCCGTCGCTTGCGTAACAGTCGTAAATTGGATGCAAAAAACATGCTTAGTAACTAATCTGTTTGTGGATTATTTTCTAAGCAAATATATTGTTTAAGAATGGAATTGTCAAATAATTCCGGAGAATTGAAAAACCTGAAGCAATAAAAAAGCCCATATCCACAAAAAGACACCACTCTGTTGCCCAATAATTTGTATCTTTACCACCACAAACAATACCCCTCTCAGGGCCCCAATGCCTGGTGTGGTGAAAAAAGCAAACAATGGATAACAGTTTCCATACCGGTGATTTCGAACAGGTATTCTATTCCGACGGCCATCAACTGGCAAAAGCCAGACCTGTAAATAAAGACCTGCAAAAGCTTAAGACATCCCTGCGTCATCTTCATTACAATGCCGATTTGCTGATTGATGCCTTCATTCAACGCTGCGGTAGCGAAAACATACCTGTAGACTGCCACATGGGATGCCAGTGGTGTTGTTACCAGTCAGCATTTGCTTCAACCCATGAAATAGTTGTGGCTGTTGATTATCTCGAAAAAAATTTTTCCCCGGAAGCCATCGACCAGGTAAAGGAAAGGGCAAAAGACAAGGAGGAACGGTTGTCCAAACAAAATCCCGCAGACTCACTAAAGAACAGTCATGCCTGCCCACTACTCCGGAAGGGACGCTGTATGATCTACCCCGTGCGACCCATGGGCTGCCGCATTTATTTGTCGGCCAACGAGGAAAGTTGTCATGGCAAATACATCAACCCCGGCGACCCAAAAACGAGACCGGAACTCTTTGATTTTCCCCTGAAAGCCGGACGGCAACTCAATGAAGGTTTTGCTTCCGCATTAAGGGAAGAAGAGCTGAAAATTAACGAACACCGCATTGAACACATTCTGCTCAAATTACTGGAATCGCCCGGTAAAAAAAATGAATGGCTGCAGGGGGCAACCATTCATGACAATTTTCCTTTTGATGAATTGCCGGATCTTTAACCGGGCATGCTGTATTCTAGACCGGCACCGGGCCCTAATGGCAGGCCAAGCGTCAGCCAGATCACGAGCAAAATACTCCACCCGATGAAAAATGCTATGGAATAAGGGATCATGGTAGCCATGACCGTTCCCAGTCCGGCATCTTCATCATACTTCTGAAAATAAGCAATGATCAGGGCAAAGAAACTCATCATGGGCGATATGATATTGGTCACCGAATCGCCGATCCGGTAAACAGCCTGAGATAATTCGGGCGAATACCCCAGCAACATAAACATAGGTACAAAAATAGGTGCCATAATGGCCCATTTGGCCGAAGCACTCCCCATCAGCATATTGATGGCCGCCGAAAGCAACACAAACATCAACATCAACGGGATAACCCCCATATTGGCCGACATAAGAGCCTCCGCACCGTTTACAGCCAATATCACACCCAGGTTACTCCATTTGAAATAAGCCACGAACTGGGCGGCAAAAAATACCAGCACAAAATAGGTCGTAAGCGTTTGCATACTCTGAGCCATACTTTTGGCTACATCCGAATCGTTCCGGAATTTGCCCATAACAACCCCGTAGACGATTCCCATAGTGCCTGCCACAAGAAACAGCACAGCAATAACCCCGCGAATGATCGGTGAAGAAAGGATTCCGCCGTCTTCTCCCCGTAAAATCCCATCTTCGGGTAATATCCCTGCCAAAATAACGACTACCCAGAAAACCAATACAATAAGACTTCTTCTCAATCCTTTCTTCTCTCTGGGCGACAAGGCCTCCAGCTTATCCTCACTTTCAGGCCCGCCATAAGATCCGAAACGGGGGGAAACGACCTTTTCTGTGATCCACGTACCGACAACGGCAATGAAAAAGGTCGAGACGATCATGAAATAATAGTTGGCCGTGGGATTGACTTCGTAAGAGGGATCAATGATGCGTGCTGCTTCCTGGGAAAGACCGGCCAGCAGGGGATCTACAGTCCCCAGAATCAGATTGGCACTGAAGCCACCCGAGACTCCTGCAAAAGCAGCCGCCATTCCCACAATAGGATGCCGGCCCACCGACTGGAATATGATCCCTCCCAGCGGAATCAACAACACATAACCGATATCACTGGCAAAATTGGAGAGGATACCCGAAAAAACCAGAACAAAGGTCAACAGTCTTTTAGGTGAGGAGAGTACCAGCAGACGAATGAAAGCGGAGATCAATCCACTCGATTCGGCAACCCCAATACCAAGCATGGCTACCATCACGATACCAAGGGGGGCAAACCCCGTATAATTTTCCACCATTCGGTCGAGGATCATAGCCAGACCATCTTTGGAAAACAGGTTGACCACGCCAATGGTATCACCGGTACCGGGATGCTCTACCGTCCACCCCAGCCATGCGCCTACGGCAGATAGCAACAGGGCTGCCAACGCAAATATCCCGAACAAGGTTGCCGGATGCGGAAGTGCATTGCCCCCTCTCTCAAGAATGTTTAAAAATTTGTCGAAAATGCCTTTCTTTTTCTTTGGATTACTGTCGCTCATGCTGGTTTCTTTAAAAAAAGTTTGCATTCACTCCAATTGATCTGGAGCTCTGTCGAATATTTTTAACTGTAAAAGGAAAAAGGGTAAGGCTTTCAGCATCCCGGAACACGGGGTCTGCACTCATATTTAACACAAACCACCCTGCGATTGGAAGTAAGTTTGCAGCGCCGAAAATATAAAAAACCTCAACACCAAAAACTGATTTATGTTTTTTTGAGATGCAAACAAAAAATATTTGGGCCATATTTGCTGACATCAGAAAAAAAGAGCCTCATCTGCCAATCAATAAAAATGCGTATTTTTATGGTTTGGAGAGAGAACCAAAAATAAACAACAGTAAGGTTATGAGTGAAGACATAGAAAAAGTTGAACTACGACAATTAAGCATAGATGATTATCAGGAGCTTCGGGCTACGGAAGAAGAGGCCTACCGCAACTGGGAAGGACCGGCATGGGATGAACAGAACATACGCACACTGCTGGATATTTTCCCGGAAGGACAGCTTGGGGTGCTGGTCAACGACAAGATCGTGGGATGTGCCCTCTCCCTGATCGTCGATTACGAACGTTTCGGGGATGAACATACATACAATCAGATCACGGGAAATATGACCTTCAGCACCCACAATCCCCGGGGTGACATATTATATGGGATTGATGTATTCATCCGCCCCGAATATCGCGGCCTGAGGCTTGGACGCCGGCTTTATGATGCCCGCAAAGAGTTGTGCGAACACCTCAACCTGAGGGGTATTGTTTTTGGAGGTCGCATCCCCCACTATCATAAAGTTTCCGACGAATTAACGCCTAAAGAGTACATCCAGAAGGTGAAGTTCAAGGAGCTTTACGACCCTACACTGACCTTCCAGCTGGCCAACGACTTTCACGTCAAGAAAGTCCTGCGGGGCTACCTGCCCGACGACCATGAATCAAAAGAGTATGCTGTGCTCATGGGGTGGGACAACATTTATTACACCAAACAGGGGCACCAACTCTCCCAGACCAAAACGGTTGTAAGGCTGGGCCTTGTTCAATGGCAAATGCGTCATTACCCCACCGTCGATGATCTGTTTGAACAGGTGGAATTCTTTGTCGACGCGGTTTCGGCTTATAAAAGTGATTTCATTCTGTTCCCGGAATTTTTCAACGCCCCATTGATGGCCCGCTACAACCAGCTCTCGGAACCCGAAGCCATCCGTAATCTGGCCCAGTATACGGAAGAGTGCCGCGACCGGTTTGTTCAGCTGGCGATCAGCTACAATGTGAACATCATCGCGGGAAGTATGCCACTGGTACGGGATGAAAAACTTTACAACGTGGGATATGTATGCCGGCGGAACGGGACCTACGACTCCTATGAGAAGATCCATGTCACCCCCGACGAGGTGAAATCGTGGGGACTTTCGGGCAGCGACAAACTTAAAGCATACGAGACCGATTGCGGAAAGATCGGGATACTGATTTGCTATGACGTGGAGTTTCCCGAACTCTCACGTTTACTGGCCGAACAGGACATGAAAATTCTTTTCGTTCCCTACCTCACCGATACCCAGAATGGCTACAGCCGGGTCCGCTACTGTGCCCGTGCACGCGCCATCGAGAATGAGTGTTTCGTGGCCATGGCAGGTTCAGTGGGCAACCTCCCGAAGGTATCGAACATGAACATCCAGTACGGGCAGAGTGCTGTGTTCACCCCATGCGATTTTGCCTTCCCTACCAATGGCATCAAAACTGAAGCAACACCCAATACCGAAATGATCCTGGTGGCCGATGTGGATATGGACCTGCTCTCAGAATTGCATTCCTATGGAAGTGTCAGAAACCTTCGTGATCGCCGTACTGATGTATTCGATCTGAGGCTGAAAAGCGGACTGATAGGTTAGTATTTCCGTCGCAGAGGCATAAGACAGAAGTAGCTGAAAGCTGGAAGCTCGAAGCTCGAAACTCGAAGCTCAAAGCTGGAGAGAAAGGTTGCTCTCTTTTGCGACATAACCAAAGAACTAACAAAAATGTATATGATTGAAATTCGGTTGTTTACATGTTTTGTTAGATAAAAGAATAACTCACCCAATGACCGAAGCCATCGGATGAGTTTTACTTTTGTTGAGTTACAGAAAACAATTAGTGGTCATGGCCTTCATGCCCTTCTTTCTTTTTCTCTTTAGACTCAGCACGGTCGTACTTGCAGCATCCGGGGAGGTTTTCGTATACCTCATCCGAAGCTTTGTGCTTGTCGGTGTCGTGGCCGGCTTTGGCAATGGCTTTGTGCACCTTTTCCACTTTGGTCTTAGACTCATCAAAAGTGACGTGTACCATTTGCTTTTCCTGGTCCCAATCGGCTTCGCTCACGCCTTCAACCGACTTGGCGGCCTTCTCTATGCGGTCTTCGCACATGCCGCAATTTCCCTTTACTTCAAACTTCTCTGTTTTGCTTTGCGCAAACAAGGCTACCGATCCCATCAGGAATACGGTTAGCAGACTTAACATTTTACGTTTCATAACATTATTGTTTTTGGTGATTACTAAATATCAATAGCCCGTTAAACTTTTCTAAGTGTTTTTATTTAATTGCTTAAACCTGAAGAGGCGTTTGTGTTAAAAAACAGGTTATCAGCAATAATATGAATCATCTTAAATCTAAAAATCTAACGATCTATTGAAATATCAGACAGAATCGATTCCTGTCTTTTCATTTCTGATCTTATATACCTCGTCCACAGGCGATACCAAAACCATCCCATCGCCGGGATGACCGGTACGACCATGCTCTTTAATGGTCTTCACAACTTTATTGATGTCACTATCGGGAACCAGAATTTCCACTTTAATAACTTTGTAAGCATCTGTAAAAGGAAATTTGTTACTGAGGTGTTCCTTTTCCCTGTCGGTGTATTTCCCGGTTCCTTCACATTCGACCAATGTTACAGCTCCAAACCCTTCTGCCTGGAGGGCCTGGTAGACTTCTTCCGTTTTTCGGTGCCGTATGTATGCTTTAACTAACTTCATTTAGAATGATTTTAAATAAATATAAGACGGAATAAAACTTTGTGGTTTACATTATTGTGTATAATACTTACATAATTTTCAGTCACCAGTTTTCAACTACCAGTTATCAGTGATCAGTTACCATTAACAGATTCTTCGCAAGCTCATATGATGGTGGTGCTGTATGTCATCCTGAGGAGGCAACGACGAAGGATCTTTTCTAAAACACGAGCTGATGAATAGGTCAAAAGTTTCATAATCAGTTGACAGGAACCAGCATCCCGGAATGTTTTATCCAGAAACAGATTCTTCGCAAGCTCAGTAATGACCTTTGCTCTATTTCACCACTTCACCAATTAACAAATTAACCACTCGACCAGTCCAACTCACCACTCAAAACTCTCTTCAGTTTCTCCGCATTCCAGCATCATATCGCCAAAATATGGATTCCGGATGTTCTCTTCGGTACTGAACCAGTAACCGCCCTGGTCATCGTTGGCCATGGGGCAAAACTGGTAAAAGAGGGTTTCGTCTGTTTCCGGCTGAAACTGTTTAATGGTCTGGTAAAGTGTTTCGTTCAGATCCGTAAAGACTTTTCGTTGTTCATCCAGATCTGTTGTGTTTTGGATCTC
>JAWOCV010000130.1:0-5055 GCA_046483585.1 Marinilabilia sp. | reverse complement strand
ATGAGAAGGTAAAGTGACGAGTGGAATTGCACAAAAGTGAATGAGTTTTAAACCATTGACCATACTTCGATTATTACCTCATATTTTAAAAACACAAGAATCAATCATGTATAACAACCTTAAAACCAAAAAATATAATTGCGATATTACTGCCAGCAGTGAGTCCTTTCTTTCCAGCCATTTTTAAAATCTACCGGCCTCCCCCCTATTAACTTCCGGGACCTTGTCAATAAAAGACATACCCCCTTAGATGTGGGAAATATGTAAATTTATCAGGCAATAAAACAAAACAATGTATCATATATCTTCGTTACTTTATACAAGTCAATAGAACGTTAGATTTTTTGATTTAAGATGATTCATATATTATTGATAATCTGTATCTTAACACAAAAAACTTTTCAGTCTTAAACAATTAAATAACAAATACTTGCAAAAGATTAACAGTCTTTTGTACAATAATTCCGGTCATTGCGGTCATTTATATTTTTTTCATCCCGGAAACAGTAAGCAACGAATTAATTACTGTCTGTCCATAAAGTACCATTTGCTTTCCCGAGGGATCGGGACAGGCTGTTACGCCTGCCTGGCAGATTATAAAAAAGAAACATGCTGGCGTTTTGATTTAAAACTAATAAGACAGATGGATACTCTTATGCAAAACGGCAGACAGGCTTGCCGCCAAAATACTCATATACATTAGTAGCCTGTGCTTTTGGCGGCTTGCGCCACCCATTGGCCGCCAAAGGCTTGTCTCTTACGCTTCATAGCTTCAGCGACGAAGCGCCGATGGCACGGCGCTAAAGCTTTTGGCGGCACGTGGTCGGAAGCCCCCGATGATATCGGGGGAGGCTTTGCAATTGGCACTTTCTGACCAGACACAAACTTTGCTGAATTTATAGACGGGCACTAATTATTTGAATGAAACGAGCATGACAAAGGTTGTCACAACTTGTCCCGACCATTCGGGGAAAAAACATGTAAAAACCCAATCATGCGAGCCTGCCTGGCGGCTTATGAAAAATGAGACTTGTTGTACAAACCGAAAATTTGTTTCATATAACAGGATTGTAATAAGAAAAACGTCAGACAGGTTCCATCAGACCAACAACTTAGAATAAATTTATACTTATGAAAATATCATTTATTGGAACTTATCCTCCCCGCCAATGCGGCATCGGCACATTTACAAATAACCTTTACCACGCCATGCTTCAAAACAACAATAGCGATACAATCAACGACGGATTCGTTATTGCAATGAACGACAACAATATCAATTACAAATATCCCGATGAAGTAAAATTTTCTGTACGACAAGAGCATCAGGAAGATTATATTAAAGCAGCGCAGTTCATTAACATCAGTGGAGCCGACACTTGTATTCTTCAGCACGAGTTTGGCATCTTCGGGGGACAAAGCGGAGTTTATATACTTCCATTACTGCACCGGCTCAAAATCCCATTGATCGTAACTTTGCATACCATTCTGGAAGCCCCCTCTTACAATGAAAGAGCTGTATTACAGGAGATATGTAAAATGGCCAATAAAATTGTTGTCATGAGTCATAAAGCGGTAGGTTTCCTGGTTGACATTTATGGTGTGCCCCGCGAAAAAATTGAGTTGATCGAGCATGGTGTCCCTGACATTCAATTCGGCAGTGAAAATTCGAAGAAGGAATTTAAGCTAGAAGACAAAAAAGTTTTGCTAACATTTGGCTTTATTGGCCGCAGTAAGGGAATTGAAACAGTGATAAAGGCATTGCCCGGTGTTATCGAAAAACACCCCGAAACTGTATATATCGTTCTGGGTAAAACGCATCCCAATGTCCTTCGGCATTCCGGCGAAGAATATCGCACCTTCTTAATGCGACTGGTCAAGAATCTGCATCTCGAAAAGCATGTTGTCTTTTTGAATGAGTTCATAAACGAAAGAGATTTGTTTAAATACCTGTATGCCTGCGATGTTTACATCACCCCGTATCTGAATAAAGCCCAAATCACCAGTGGAACGCTTTCCTATGCTGTAGGAGTGGGTGCTGCCGTTATTTCCACTCCCTACTGGCACGCAGAAGAGTTGCTGGACGAAGGCAGGGGGATGCTCTTCAACTTCAATGATTCAGAAAATCTCAGCTCTGTGCTAACAGATTTGTTTGATAATCCCCGAAAAATGGCCGCATTAAAGGACAAGGCGGCCGCTTTCGGGCGTAACATCACCTGGCCAAAAACAGGAGAGAAATACCTTAAGGTCGCAGGGAACCTTGTAAGAGAAGAGCAACAAACACACGAAGAGAAATCGGAATCCATGCTGGACTTACTCATTCTGCCGTCTTTTTCCCTCAATCATATCAACCATCTCACAGATGACACAGGCATCATCCAACATGCCAAATTCGGGATTCCCAATCTGAAAGAAGGTTACTGCCTCGATGATAACGCCCGTGCTTTGTTGATGGTGCTAATGGCTTACAATCAAATCAAAGACGAACGCGCCCTGGAACTGTCCCCACTGTATCTGAGTTATATCCATTACATGCAAAACCCGGACGGCACATTCCGGAATTTTATGAGTTTCAGCAGACAATTCCTTGATGAAATTGGCTCGGAAGATTCATTCGGCCGGACCATCTGGGCTTTGGGTTATCTCATGGCCAATGCGCCCAATGATGCCTATTACCAAACTGGCCGGCTGGTCTTTTTCAATGCTTCTCCGAATTTCGAAAAGTTGCAGTCGATCAGGGGAATTGCCAATACAATGATCGGGATTACTTATTACCTGAAAAGCAATCCTTCAGATGATGGCATGACAGAACGTTTAAGAAACCTGGCTCATCTTTTGGTCAAACATTACAAAGAAAATGAATCGGAAAACTGGAAATGGTTCGAAACGCTGCTGGCTTATGATAACGGCATTCTTCCACTGGCCCTTTTACACGCCGCACAAGTCCTCAATGACGAGACCGTAACCCGGGTGGCCATCGAATCAATGGACTTTCTGACCGGTCAGACGCTCAAAAATGACTACCTCTCCATAATTGGCAATGAAAAATGGTATAAAAAAGAAGGTGAACGGTCTGTTTTTGCCCAGCAACCCATTGATGCCATGGCCATGGTCCTGATGTACCATGAGGCTTTCCATCTGACCCGGGACAAGGAATACCTCAACAAACTATATACCTCTTTTTTATGGTTCCTGGGTGAAAATGATCTTCGTATGAGCCTCTACGACTTTGAAACCAAAGGATGCTGTGATGGCTTTGAAAGCTATGGTGTAAACCGCAATCAGGGGGCCGAGAGTTCCCTGGCTTATTTGATCGCACACCTGACTGTTCTGAAAGCGCACGAGGATTTTCACAAATCTGATTAAAAACTCAAAGAGATCCATTTGCTTTCCCTCTCTGAAAAAATTATAACGGGGAATGACAGTTCTGCAATACAGTTCTGCTCATTCCCCGTTTTTATGTCGGACTAATTTGAGGTTTTTCAATTTTCTTTTTGAGGATACTTAATAATAGGTCCTTTAACTACCATTTGCATCACAAAAAATAATATTCTCTGCCAATTAATATAGAATCGAAAGGTTCCACCTAACCTCCATTAACAATTTCATAAAATATTTATATCCCTATATGTTTACATATCCACATTTTTCAATTTTCTTTGCACCCTGAAAACAGAATAAAAACTGAATGATTGTGCAAGTTAAATGAATTTATCCTGATAAGTTATCCATTTAACCGAGGATAATTAATAAGATTTTAAGGTGTAATTTTCCACAACTAAAATGATATGAAGCAAATTATAACATCATTCATCGCGATCTTCCTTTCTCTGCCACTTATCTCACAGAATCAGGAACCGGCAGCAGAAACATGGACTCTGGAGGAAGTACTCAGGGAAGCAGAAAGGAATAACTGGGAATTAAGAAAATCTGAAAGCCGGATAGACCAGGAAAAGGCCGAATACCGGAGTACCCATTCCACTTTTCTCCCCAGGGTATCTGTTTCCCAGTCGGTAACACACACCAATGATCCGTTGGCAGCATTCGGCATGAAGTTACAACAAGAAATTGTTACTCAGGAAGATTTCAATCCTGCCCTGCTCAATGATCCAGACGAGATCACCAATTTCCACACCCAGGTTCTGGTGGAACAACCATTGCTTAATACAGATGCCCTGGCAGGGCGTAAAGCAGCTTCCCACAAACTGGAAGCTGTCAAGCATCAGGACAGGCGGAGTCGCCATTATGTCAGATACCTGGTTAAGCAATCGTATTATGCCATTCAACTGGCACTCGAACAAGAAAAAGTGATTCGTGATGCGCTGGAAGCGGCCAAAGAAAACTTAAGAATTGCAAAAGACAATCTTGAAGCAGATTATATTACAAAAGCTGACGTAATGGCCGTACGCGTAAGAGTTCTGGACCTTGAAAGTCAACTAACCAATACCTCGAACAAAGTTACAAACGCCGGTGAAAGACTTGCTTATCTTCTGGGACGCAATGATGAGGGGCCAATTATGCCTTCAGAAGAATTAACCCGGGTAGCTTATACGAACCCATCAGACGACAATTTCGAGCTGAGACAACGCAGTGACCTACTTGCCATGGAAAATGCCTCAAAGGCCCGCCATTCGATGGTAAAAATGCAAAAACTCAAAATGGTTCCCCGCGTCAATGCTTTTGGGGCTTTCAACATGCATGACGCCGATTTTGCCGGAAACGATGCCCAAAACTTGGTGATCGGCGCTAAGTTGGAATGGGATCTTTTCTCCGGTAACAAGAACCTTGCAGGGATCAAAAAAGCCAGTGCCCAGGCAAGTCTGGCAAAAATCAAATACAATGAGCATGTCAACAAAAGCCGCATGGAACTGGCCAAAGCCCGTCGTGAAGTATCTGTAGCCGAAGAGACACTCGAAGCCCGCAGCATGGCCGTAAAGGAGGCTGAAGAATCTCTCCGGATCAGAAGAGACCAATATAAACAGGGACTGGAAAAAACATCTGAATTGCTCACAGCTGAAGCAACTTTTTCTGCGAAAAAGTTGCTTCAGCTGTGAG
>JAWOCV010000088.1:0-5342 GCA_046483585.1 Marinilabilia sp. | reverse complement strand
CAGGGGTCTGGAAAGGTCCTGAAGGGTTTCGGTAATATCCGAGGTGTTGAATAGTCTCTGCAGGTCTTGTTGTGCCAAAAAATCGCGCAGCCATTCATCAATGCGCTCCGGAAGAATATCCTGATAGGAGGTGTTTTGAAGGTATGATTTGATCAGGAAGGCCATCTTTTGCATTTCTTCAATAAATTGAGAAATTAAACACAATAATACACGTGATAAAACCATGGTAAAGACCAGTAATGAAAGAAACACCGATAATCCCCTGTGCTTAACCCGCATTTTCTTTTGCACAAAACAGACCATGGGGTCAATGAGATAAGCCAGTAAAACGGCAATAAAAAAGGGAACCAGTACGTTACTAAGATGGCGAATAAGTAAAATGAGGCCCGTGAGTACGAGTGCACCGATAATCATCCTGATCACTTTATCGAAAGTATAAGGACTTCTCTGCAATAATCCCTGCTCCGGGGATGGTCTGGTTTGTTGTGACGCCATTCGTTGTAATTTTCAGTGTTTTGTCTGACAAGGAATTATGATGTTGCCAGTGAAGACAGACTTCCCGTTTATCCGCTTTTGGTGGCAGCGGCGGGGGGAGTCTCATTCCTTGACCTGATATGGGTGTAATGGTACAAAATTATTTTTGAAACTTAAAGTATTGAACAAACGTAACAGTTAATTGTTAATGTGTGTAAAAAAGAGTTCGACTTTAATAAAATAATTTTGTTTTTCTTAGAATACTTGCTTAATTTGCAAAATATTGTAGTATGAGGGTGTATGTGACACATTATTTTTAATTGTTTAGTAATCTGGTATTTAGGATGTCTTCGCGTTTTTTCATATTATTGATGATGCTTTCTTTTGTACTTTTTTTGGGGTGCGAAAGGGAATATGTTTATAATGGAGGTGGCGAAGGCCTTCAATTCAGTACTGATACCGTAGCGTTTGACACGGTTTTCACTTCTATTGGATCCAGTACACACAATTTGAGGATATTTAATCCTGTTCAGGATGATATCATTGTGAATGCCATTGAACTTGCCGGTGGAGATAATTCCGAATTCAGTCTCAATGTTAATGGTAAGGCCGGCAGTATGATCAGGGATGTTCCCCTTCGGGGAAATGACAGCTTGTTTGTTTTTGTTGAAGTGGATATAAATCCATCTTCTGACAATTCCCCATTTGTTGTTTCCGATTCCATTATTTTTTATACGGATAATCATATTCAAACAGTCAATCTTGTGGCTTATGGTCAGAATGTGGTCCCTTTACGGGAGGAGTGGCTCGAGACGCAGACATTTACGAATGATAAACCCTATCTGATTTATGATTACATGGTGGTTGATTCCGCCCAAACCCTCACTATAGAACCAGGTGCCCGGTTGCATTTTCATGAAGATGCCAGTCTCATAGTTTTAGGCTCGTTACAAGTAGAGGGGGAGGTCGACAATCCGGTCATCTTTACCAGTGACCGTATGGAAGATTGGTATAAGGACAAGCCGGGACAATGGGGATTTATTCATCTTATGCCCGAAAGTCGTGAACATTCTTTTAACCACGCTGTGATAAGAAACAGTACCATGGGGATCGTGGCCGATTCTGTCGGCCTTGGCGATGACCCCCCGGTGCAGATCAACAATGTGCGTATCGAACACATTTCCTCGCAGGGACTTATTGCCCAAAATTCGTCTATTGAAGCGTCTAACTCCTTATTTGCCGATTGTGGCAGTGCTTCTGTGGCTTTGACAGTGGGAGGAACATATAAATTCTATCATTGTACCATCGCAAATTATTTTGATTGGGCGTACAGAAGTACTCCGGCCCTGGTCATTTCAAATTTTTTCACTGATTCCGATGGAAAGAAGATCAGTCAGCCGCTGGATGCAGCTGATTTTCATAATTGCATTGTGTACGGACGAAACGAGAATGAGGTGAAATTTGACTTTGAAGTGGAAGATGATGAAGAAGTTACCGACTGGATCAATGTTCATTTCTCCAACTCTCTGGTTAAGATGTTACCCGAGCGTATGGGATCATATTCCCATGCCTTTGATGAGGATGTTATTTTTAATGAAGATCCCTCATTTGTTGATGTTTCTGAGTATGATTACCGCCTTGATACTGTGTCAATAGCTCTCGATAAAGGCGGTATGGAGGTGGCACGTGAATTTCCTGAGGATATTGAAGGCAATAGTCGTTTAGAGGATAAAGGACCGGATATGGGTGCTTTTGAACGCGTTGATGAACAATGAGTGAATGAACAAACAGAGCCCTTTATTTTAACCCTCCTTTTATGTCTTTCCGCCTGATAATATCTTCTCTTTTTTTAACACTGATATCTTTTCCCGCTACTTTTGGACAGGAAAAAGTGCCTGCTAACGCCGGCATATTGTTTTACAATGTTGAAAACCTCTTTAATCCCGATGACAATGAGGGGAAGGATGATGAGGCGTTCCGGCCTGATGGAGACCGGAGATGGACCCATAAGCGAAAAGAGAAAAAGCAAAGTAAAATTGCCCGGGTCATTCTTCATGCCGGCAAGTGGGATCCTCCCGCTTTGGTGGGATTATGTGAAGTTGAGGACCGGCAAGTATTGGATGGTCTGATATGGAATACAGGCCTCGATCAACTGGACTATAATGTTGAGCATTATGAATCTCCGGACGAACGGGGAATAGATGTTGCTTTGCTTTACCGGAAGGATCGATTTGTGGTATTAAGTTCAAAGCCTGTGAAGATCACCACTGGTCAAGATGAACGTCCGACCCGGGACATTCTCTATGTGAAAGGGATATTGGACCATTCGGATACTTTGCATGTAATGGTTAATCACTGGCCGTCGCGATGGGGCGGTGAAGCTGCTACACAGCACAAACGCATTGCATCGGCGAGGGTTTTAAGCACTTTATGTGATTCGGTACTTGATGCTTCAGCCGGGGCAAAATTGATCGCTATGGGCGATTTTAATGACGGACCTTCTGATAAAAGTGTGCAAATGGTGTCCGGGCCTTCCGGTTCTGCTGCGACTCCATTGATCAATTTGGCCTCAGAGCCTGAAGGAGAGGTGCCTGGAACGATCAGGTTCAGGCATCAATGGGATATTTTTGATCAGATAATGGTTTCGGAAAATTTATTGACCGGAAAGGAGCAAAAAGGTTATTTGCTGGAAGACCAGGTCATGGAGATCATCTCTCCTGACTTCTTGCTGGAGAAAGATCCGAAGTATCCGGGTGTCAGACCGGACAGAACTTATGTTGGATTTCGCTATAAAGGGGGGTATAGCGATCATTTACCTGTTATGATCCGTCTGTCCAGGGAGTGACTCTCTTTTTTCAGGATTCGATTAGTCTTATGCCTTCGTTTTCAAGGATGATCTTTCCTTGTTTATACAATGATCCTACGGCCTTCTTAAAGGCTTTTTTGCTGATGCCCAGTTGTTCTCTGATTTTTTCCGGATCAGAATTATCTGTTAGGGGGAGAAAACCATTGTTTTGCCGAATATGGGTCAGCAATTGTTTAGAAATATCGTCAATTGCTCCGTATCCAACAGGTTCAAAGGCCAGATCAATTTTTTCATCCTCACGTATGCGATTGATATAGCCCTGGGTTTGTTCTCCCGGGTTGAGTGCCGCCTTGGTTTCATTCTTATAGAGGAGACCTGTATGGGTATTGTTGATGATGGCCTTGTATCCAAGGTCTGTGGGGCCAATGATCATCAGATCAACTTTTTCACCCGGGCTGAAACGGGGAGACACGTTGTCCAGGAACTTTTCAATTTTGGCCGATGCCACAATTCGTTTGGTGGCATCGTCGAGATAAATATAAACCAGATAGCTTCGCCCTTCCTCCATTTTTTGTTTTTGTTCCCTGAAAGGGACCAGCAAGTCCTTTGAAAGCCCCCAGTCCAGAAAAGCTCCGAAACCGGAAATGGCTGAAACCTGAAGAAACGCAAATTCTCCTACTTTGGCTTTGGGTATTTCGGTGGTCGCCACCAGCCGGTCTTCTGAATCAAGGTGAATGAAAACTTTAATGGTATCCCCCGGATTCAGATCTTCTGGAACATATCGGTTCGGAAGCAAAATTTTGCCAAGTGTGTCACCGTCGAGGTAGACACCAAACTGGGATGTTTCAGTGACGGTCAGGATGGAAGTTTGTCCGATCTGGGGCATATGATTGATTGTTTTTTTGCTTCAGCGTTTTCAAAATATAGGGCTGCAGCCCCTGCAATCGCAATTTCGGGCATCCCGGAAACCATTATTTGTAAATTTTGGATGGTACGTTTATAGGGAAAGGTTTTCAATTCCTTCATGAGGGCATCTCCGAATAAATTGAAAGACTTCGATACTGAACCACCCAGAATAATGGCTGCCGGATCAACAGCAAAGATAATGGTTTTAATGGCATTGCCCAGATGTTTTCCATAGCTGTCAAAAAGTTCCAATGCCTGCGCATCCCCCTTTTCGGCTTTTATCGCCGCTTCAAACCCGGATAGTCCATGACTTGAAAAAAATTGCCCACTGCAGTAATGTTCGTAATTTTGATCGAGATAAGGGATCATCCCAAACTCCCCGGCGCCACAGTTCTGATCACTCATAAGTCTTCCGTCTTTAATAATGCCTGCGCCCAGGCCCGTTCCAGATATAAGTCCGATGAAATCATCATAATTCCTTCCTTTTCCATAAAACCGTTCTCCTGCTGCAAAACAATTTGCATCGTTGTTAACATAGACCGGGACATCGAACCGGTCACTCAACATCTTTCCCAAAGGGACTTCCACCCATGATGGGATGTTCTGAATGTCGTAAACAACCCCCATTTTATCAACGATTCCTGGAACGCCTATGCCTATGCCCTGGATCTCTTTTTTCCATACAGCTTCGATGGTTGCCGTAAGCTCGTTGAATACTTCTTTCCAGTTGTCAGTGGACGGGACAGGACGGCTTTCTGTTTTTTTTATGCGGGGTCCTTCGACTATTCCGGCCCGCATATTGGTCCCGCCAAGGTCGACCCCTATTAATGATGTTTCCATTGAATTTTTTTGTTTTTGGGTATTAAGTTTCAATACTCCGTTAAACTTTTTCAATTGGCAATTAATTAAGTGTTTATGAAATAGAGAGATAAATTGCAACTCTCTCATAATAAGAATTTTGCGCCTGCCTGGCGTGTAATGTGAAACAAAATTAATTGTACAAACAAAAGTTCGTTTATATAACAGGATGCCAATATTAATAACGGCAGACAGGTCATGGCGCCTGCCTGGCGACAAATGAAATAGAGGCTTTCTATCTTCCAGTAAGAGCCTTTGAGTCAAAACAGCTCTATTTCATAACACGGCAGACAGGTCT
>JAWOCV010000011.1:0-49832 GCA_046483585.1 Marinilabilia sp. | reverse complement strand
GTTTTCCGGGCCGGCGGATAGAGGAAAGCCAAAATGGGGGACTTTCACGGCCTTGCGCAATGGCCGGAAATTTTGGCTTTCGCGGGCTGATAGGTTTAAACGGACTAGACCTTTTTGGTCCTTTTTGGGGCAATGCCAAAAAGGACAATGAAAAGAAATTAAAAGTGAAACTGCTGACTTTTTCAGCAAGGTTTGTTCACAAAGTTCAAAATCAAAAAATATTTATGAAAATCGCAATCCTCTCACCCGTCGCCTGGCGCACCCCGCCACGTCAGTATGGCCCCTGGGAACAGGTGGCATCCAATATAGCAGAAGGGTTGGTCGAAAGAGGTCATGATGTGACCCTCTTTGCCACCCTCGATTCCCGCACCCATGGTCAGCTCGACGGTATCGTACCCACCGGGTATGAAGAAGACAAAGAAACGGACCCTAAAGTGGCCGAGTGTCTGCATATCAGCTACCTGATGGAAAAGGCCGGGCAGTTCGATATCATTCACAACCATTTCGATTTTTTGCCACTGACTTATACCGGATTGATATCCACACCGATGGTGACCACCATACACGGCTTTTCTTCACCCCGTATTGTCCCCGTTTACAAACGCTACAACAGCAACAATTTTTACGTATCCATCAGTCATTCCGACCGGAACCCGGAGCTTGAATATGTGGCAACGGTCTATAATGGCATTGATGCACGTGATTTCACGCTGAACGAAACCCCTGAGGACTACTTACTCTATTTCGGGCGCATTCATCACGACAAGGGAACCCGGGAGGCCATCGAAATTGCCCGGAAATCCGGAAAGCGGCTTGTGATTGCCGGCATCATCCAGGACCGCGAATATTTTGATAAGCATGTGGCCCCCCATGTTGACAACCGGAATGTGGTCTTCGAAGGCAGTGCCGGACCTGAAAAACGCGACCGTTTGCTGAAAAACGCTAAAGCCCTCCTTCATCCCATTAATTTTGAAGAACCCTTTGGATTAAGTGTGGCCGAAGCGATGTTTTGCGGAACACCGGTAATTGCCTTTAACAAAGGATCAATGCCCGAGCTCATAAAAGACGGGGCCACGGGTTTTCTGGTTCATTCTGTCGATGAAGCCGTCTCAAAAGTCCCCGAACTGGAAAACATCGATCGGAGGTATTGCCGGGATTGGGCTGCAAACCATTTCAGTTGTGACAAAATGGTGGATGATTATGTTCAGGTTTATGAGGGAGCGTTGGAAAAAAGTTTGTAATTCACTATATTTACGATGCCAACGGGCAAAAACTGGCCAAAACCGCCCCCGACGGAACAAAAACCTACTATGCCGGAACCTTTGTTTACGAAAGCGATGAATTGAAATACATCCTCCACAGCGAAGGCAAAACAGACATGAGTGGCGGTACCCCGGTTTACCAGTGTCGTTTCATGCTTGTCACGACACTTATTTTATCTAAAAGACCACTTGGCAATAGTCCATTAAACTTTTGCAAGAACCTTTGATTCAATTGCTTATATTTCAATAGTTCTTTTGTTAAAATGCAGATTTTCAGTATTATATGATTCATCTTAAGTCTTATATCTAAAAATCTACCGATCTATTGACATGGGCAACAACTTCAAAAAAGCAACCAAAACAGAGTATAAATCGTTAACTTTGTCTAGGATAAAAACAAAGGAAGCTATGAATACTGTAGAATTAAAATCGGACCTGCACAACTTAATAGACAAGGTGGAGGATGCCACTATTTTAAATGCTATAAGAGCAATTTTAAGCAAGGAGGTCAACGATGAAGACTTTTGGGACGAACTACCACTAAGTGTTCAAGAGTCTGTAAAAAGAGGCATGGAGCAAGCCAAAAGGGGTGAGACAAGACCCCATTCTGAAGTAATGAAAAAACATGAAAAATGGCTTTAGTTGCCAGGTGGTCTAAGGAGGCCGAAGATACTTTTGATGAGATAATAGAATATTTAGAAAACAACTGGACCGAAAAAGAAATACAAAACTTTGTTCGAAAGGCTCAAAAGGTTATAGGGCAAATCGAAGAGAACCCTTACCAGTTCAAAGCTTCCCGGTTCCAGAAAATACGTAAGGCTTTAATAACAAAGCATAACAGTTTGTTCTATTTTGTGAATGAAGCTGATAAAGTTATAGAACTTTATGCATTTTGGGACAACAGACAAAATCCCAAAAAACTCAGATATTAGTAGGACGCACCGTTACATCTTGTGTTACTACACTTCACAAAAAGCCATTAAAATCATTTATTTTATCAATGAGCAAGAAAGGACTGTATATGTAACTGATTTCTTCCCTTGTGAAAGTGATGAAAACAAGATAAATAAGCGATAGATTAATCCCACCGCACCAGCCCAGTAAAAGCGGTGTTCGTCATTCTTAATCAGCAAAAAGGTCCGGAATTTTTATATAAACAGAGAAATTTTTAAGGCATAAAAAGGCGCCGTCTTCCCTTCAGGTTTCCCCGCTCTGCGAACCTTGCAACTTCGTCGCATATTAACAGTAGTTTTTAACTACCACACATTGAATTGGTTGTTGCTAATTTGATTATCTTTACGATGCCAACGGGCAAAAACTGGTCAAAACCGCCCCCGACGGAACAAAAACCCGGTATGCCGGAAACTTTGCATACGAAGGCGATGAATTAAAATACATCCTCCACAGCGAAGGCAAAGCAGACATGAGTGGCGGCACCCCGGTTTACAGTGTTGTTTTAAGCTTGACACGGCATTTATTTTATATGATAGACACTTGGGCAACAACTTAAAAAAAGAAACCAAAACGGAGTATAAATCGTTAACTTTGTAAAGGATAAAAACTTTGCGATTATGAATGCAGCAGAAATAAAACTGGATTTGTTCAGAAGGATAGACAACTTAAAGGAATCTGACCTTGAAAAAGTTTACAATAAGTTTGTAGCATTATTAAACGCCAGTGCGCCTTATCAGTTGTCAAAGGATGAACAAGAGGCTATCAATGAAGCCTTAGAAGCAAGTAAGCGAGGGGAAACTTATACTCATGAACAAGTAATGGAAGAAGCCAGAGGCAAATATCCAAACTTAAGATTTAAATGAGAACTGTACATTGGAACAAAATAGCCAGGCTTGATTATTTTGATAATATTGATTACTTGTTGCGTGACTGGTCAGAAAGAGAAGCTCAGGAATTTATTGATGCAGTTGACGAGACAGAATTTATCTTAAAACAAGGGAATGTTGAGTTCCAGAATACTGATATGCCAGAAATTAAGCGCTGCGTAGTTTGCAAACAGATTACTTTATTTTATCGAATAGTAGATGCCAGAAACATAGAGTTTTTACGTTTCTGGAATAATAATCAGGACTATAAAAAACTAAGCTTATAATCCCCACCGCACCAAGACCCGGTAAAGCGGTGTTCGTCATCGTCAGTCAGCAAAAAGCCACGCCAAGCCGTCCGGCACTTTTTTATAACCATATAAATTTTTAAGGCATAAAAAAGCGCCGTCCGCCCTTCGGTCACCTTCGCAAAAGCTACGGTTCCCTACGGGTTCCGCTACGCTTCAGCTTGTCATGTTTTTTGCGTTCCTTCCTCTTCCTCACTGCAGCTCTCGGTCTTTTTTAGCCTTGCCAGTCGTTCCTTTGTGGCAAAGCTAAAAAATCCCTTCGCTGCTGTGTTAGGCTCGCCTGCGAATCGCTGCGAGCTGCGCCTGTCATGGTTTTTGAGCCACCCCTCGGGGCTGACCCGAAATCAAAAACCCCGCCAGGCTTGTGTTGTCCGCTACGTTCCTTCGCTACCAACATATGGCAGTCCTTCGGGTTCGTTCCTCACCCTTTCGGCCAGCCACCCTTGCTCAACTCGCAGACGGCTCGCACTTCGTTCCCTTCGCTACGGGTGCAATCCGTTCGTTCGTGCCTATCTTCACTCATTGCACCCTTCGCCCGGCCGCACGCTCAAGGCTGTTTTTTCCACGCGCAAAACCCTATAAACAGCAGGTTACTGATGAAAAAAAAGATAAAGAGAAACCCTCTGATAGTCAAAAACCAAAAAAAGCGCAGCAAAGATAAGTCGTCCTACAGGTCTGTCAAGGCCAAGCCCGGAGTTTATCCCGATTTTGCTTCGGGAGGTTTGGGCAAAAATCTCCACCCTCGCACACTCGGGTAGTATTTTTGCCCAAAGCCTTGACATCCCTTCCGTCCTTCCTTGACGCGTATGGCTTTCTTTTTTTCGGTTTTCTTTTAAAAAAATAATGTTGTTATTTTTTCTTTTAACTGAAAATAACTGAAGCCATCAGAAATGAATTTCTCAGCTAAAAGGTTCAATTAAAAGAAAAAAGATGCTATTTTTGAGGGTAGTAGACGTTCTTTGAACATTGGTTTTGGAGCAGGTAGGGAGCCGGGGGAAACGGTAAAAAACCGCGTAAGTTGGTATGATTACGGGGCACGGTTTTATGACCCGGCGATTGGACGTTGGAACACTATTGACCCTTTGGCTGAAGAGTATTATCCAGTCTCACCTTATGCTTATGTGGCAAATAATCCTCTTAAGTTTATTGACCCGGATGGGATGAGGATTGATGATTATTTTAATGAGAAAGGAGAATATCTTGGAGAAGATAATGCAGAAACCGATAAAATTAAAGTTATTGACCAAAATGATTGAGATGATAATAAACAGGTTTCCGAAGATGGAATTGAATCAATAGACCATGATACAGGAGCAGCCAGTTCGACATTACATTCAGAATCAGATTTATCCTCAGAGGCTTCTTTAAATATATATAACCATTATAATTCAACAGACTTACCCCTTTTAGAAACTGATAAGGCTGTTATGACTTTTACAGGTAGAAATATAAAGGTAAATGTTGAGGGAAATAAAAGGCCCAAAACGAGTGATAGAATTATAATTGCTGATGATGCAAATATAATAAGAAGTGCTTTTTCTCATGAAGGGCAGCATTATGAGGACTATAAAACTTTAGGGAGAGAGGCTTATTTAGACCTTTCAAAATCGCAGCGAGAAGGGAGGGCTTATAATACACAGATGAGTGACCTTCTTGGCAAAAAGTTCCTCAGGGATTAAGAGATGCGATAAAAAGTACAGCAACAGAAAAATATAATATACTTTTTAGGATAGAACCATAATATGGAACTTATGAAATTATTGTGGATACACATATTATTGTTTGTGACTACATGTTCTTTAGCTCAAGAAAAATCAGATGATTTAGTAAATACTGTAATTCATATGGATGAATTATATAATGATGCAATTATAGCTAATTTCTTTTTAGATATGGAAGATACTATTGGGTTGTCGGAGACATTTGAGAAGTATAAATTGGTAGATAATTGCAAGATAAAGAGAATAAAATTTCAGAGTGAAACTATTTGGTTGGATAAAGAGAGCTTTAAATCTTTACAATATTTATGTGACAAGATAAATAGTAAGTGTAGTTCCTTTTTTACAGATTCAGACGGCCTTATCGAACAGGGTTGTAGTGTGTATTTTTTAATATGGAAAATTTACGGCAAAGATTTTTGCATTTTTTCAAGACCTATTTATTCTGAAGATAAAAAGTTTGCGCTAATAAAGTATAACGTATTGTCTGGAACGATTTATGGTAATTCTTCTATGACATATTTGTTTGAGAATGTAGCCGGGCAATGGGTTAAAAAGGAAACTGTTGCGTTTGAACATGATTAACTACTTTTCGACTAACTGTTCGCACGGTTTTGTGAAATATGCTCAAGAATTAAGGGTATAAAATAAAGAGAGTTGCATTCAGATATGTGCACCTCTTTTTAATTTTGTAAACCTGAAACAATAAGATTAGATCTTTTAGAATAAGAAAAAAACCCGGCAAGTCCGGGTTTTTTCTTACCCCGCAAAAGCCTGTTTCGCCCTCACATTTTGCAAAATATTGTCCACCACATAGAACAGGTGGTTTTTATCTTCCTGCGGTAGTTTTTGAATTTCCTGAATTTTCTTGATGACATCGGTATCGAGCAAAAACTCGGTATTGCCTACCAGGTAATCCAGTGACACACCAAGAGCTTATGCCATTTTACGGGCAATCTCAACCGAAGGTGTACGCCCAATACATGGCCGGGCACAAATACGTAAGCAGTACCGAACGGTACCAGCTGAATAATTTGGATGAATTACAAAGCAAACTGGAAAAATTACATCCGCTAAATGGTGACAAAAGTGATTATTAATCTTTAAATTTGTAGGAGATAAAACAATGAATGCTATGAATCTTCAAGCAAGAAAACTGGAATTGGTTCAGATGATATTAAATACTGACCGCCCCAACTTGTTGGAAAAGGTTAGTCAAATACTCAAACAGGAGCAAGAATCTGACTGGTGGGATGAATTACCTGTATCTGTTCAGCAAGCCATTGAAGCAGGGAGCAAGGAAGCTGACAGAGGAGAGACTACTCCTCATGAAGAAGTAATGAAAGATGTTCGCTTAAGATATGGCCTTTGAGATGGAAATAGTCTGGTCAAATCAAGCACGAAAAGATTACTATAAAGTACTGGACTACCTTCATGAAAACTGGGGGCTAAATGAAGTGAAAAGCTTTGTGGATAAGACAGAGGAAGTTCTCGGGGTTATTAAGAAATATCCTAAAACCTTTGTTGAATCCCCTCGAAAAAGGAATATCCGAAAAGGCTTTGTTACCAAGCACAATAGCTTGTTCTATAAAGTTAGACCTTACAAGAAGGAAATAGTTTTGCTTACATTTTGGGACAACAACCGACAAAATCCTAAGAAACTCAAATATTAATACCCACCGCACAGGCCAGGTAAAGCGGTGTTCGTCATCACTCGTCGGCAAGTTTAGTGCCAGCCCGTCCGGCCTTTGTTTTTAGATGAAATGGTTTTATAAGGTAAAAACAAAAGCCGTCCGCCCTTTGGGCGCTCCGCTACGCAGGCTGTCACAAAACCCAGCGCTCCTCAATCTTTCTCACTGCAGCTCGCGGTCTGCTTAGGCCGCTTCACTTCGTTTGTTCGTTTCCCCCCTCGGCGAAGTTTCTTTTGCGAGCAAAACGGAAGAGCCGGGCGGCAACTTCGTCGCATATAAATGAAGGTGTCTAAAAAGTCTCTTTTTTCTCTGTGATATACTCAGCGCTCTCTGTGTAAATTTTTGGAATTCAAGACTTGCGTTAGCTGGGATTGAATTCATTCACCTTAAAAGAAAGCTGAATTAATTAGGTTCTGCTGAAAAAGTCAGTAGACTAAATTTTTGATTTTTTAATTTTCTTTTTGGCATTGCCCCAAAAAGAAACAAATCCCGATTATGGTTTTTGTGAGTTTTTTCACAAAAACTTTACAAAACCTATATCGGGACTAGTCCGTTTAAACCTATCAGCCCGCATCAGACTTAATTTCCGGCTGGCCCGCAAGGCCTTGAAGTCGCCCATTAAGCCTTCTCGCCAACCGCCGGCCTGCCTGCCGTTTTAAAAAATTACAACCATTTGTTTTATTGTTTTTACATTCAAATATCAGAATGATTCGTTTTCATAGACTGTCAGGCAGGCCTGGAAAACGGACGGGCCCGCCCGCCTTTTAACCAATAAAACTCACTCAAACATAAAACATACTTTTGACGCGTAAGTTATTGATAATTTACCTTCTCAAGTATTCTTAAAGTACAGGCTTATTTAATGATTAGCTTTAAAAACCTTGCTCTTAAAAGGAAAAAATTCAAGATAAGTGCGTTATTTTTAAAGTCTTATTTGTTATTCAGCAGGCTAATCAGGCGAAGAAAACCTAAGAAAAATTATAAACCATGAAAAATGTGGTTTTATCACTGTATACCGGGGCCTTTATTCAAAAATTGCCAGATTGCCCCACTCCGTTCGAAGTGAACGTCTTAATCAAGAGCTGATAGGTTAGATCCCATTTTATAAAATGGTGGATGAGCATCTGTCTCTTCTTCTACCTTGCGAACGAAATACTTTTCTTTTATATTGAAGCCTGAGTAACATCCCCTTTTTTATTGCGTATCAGTATATAAACAAATTATTTTGTTTTACGCGGGCAATGCAGTTAATGAAATAGGAGAATATGAGTGAAATAATTTTCCCAAATCATCTTTATGGGAGGGACAGGGAAATTTCTAAGTTGTTGGAATCCTTTGAACATGCCGGAAAGGGCTTTGGACAGATTGTTTTTATTCCGGGTTCTGCAGGTATTGGAAAAACGGCACTTGTGGGAGAATTGCGTGAGCCCGTAAAAGCCCGTAACGGTTTTTTTGTAAGTGGAAAGTTTGAGCAGTTTCAGCAAAATGTGCCTTATTTTGCCTTTCGTCAGGCAATGACTGAATTAAGTCAATTTCTGCATGCTTCTGATGATTCGGAGGCCCGAAGAATAAAAAATGAGATTGTCCGCTCGGTAGGAAGCCTGGGGCAGGTGTTAATTGATTTTGTTCCCGAATTTGAGTTTTTGTTGGGAAAACAACCCCCTCTGGCAGAAATTAGTCCGCAGGAAGCACGCTACCGGTTCGCGGGTGTTTTTCGCGATTTTTTACAGGTTATTTGCCGCCCTGAGCATCCGCTGGTTTTGTTTATTGACGACTGGCAGTGGGCTGATGCTGCTTCATGTGAATTACTTCGACAGTTGGAGGTGGGCTCTTCTTTACGATATGTTGTTTTGATTGCCTCTTATCGGGATGATGAATTATACAAAGGTCATCCGTTTCTTTCTGCAATTCATGCGTTGAAAAGAAAGGGTGAAGATATTCAGACCCTTCAGTTGAAAAACATTGCAGAGGAAGATGTTTTAAAATTGATAAGTGATGTTTTGGAACCTAAAGTATTGAATAAAACGGAACTTGCTTCTTTGGTTTTTTCAAAAACATCCGGGAATCCTTTTTTTGTTCGTTCCTTTATTGATTACCTGTTTCGTTTTCAGCTTCTTTGGTTTGACAAACAAAGGCAGATCTGGAACTGGAAAATTCCTAAAGATGTTGAAGAAGAACTTCCTTTGAGCCTGGTTGATTTGTTTGCAAACAGGTTGCGTAAGTTTCATCCCGATCAGCAATATATTTTCTTTTTGGCAGCCTGCCTGGGAAATGTTTTTGAATTACAGGTGCTTAGTTTTGTTGGGGGAATGTCTCCGAAGGAGTGTTTTGAGATTTTGTTTTCGGGTGAAGGGCATAGCTTGTTATTAACCGAAGAAAAGAAGGTTAAGAAAGAAATACAAGAGGCATCTTCAACCGGGGTAAAATGTAGGTTTTTACACGATAAAGTTCAGCAGGCGGCCTTTAACTTAACAGAGGCCGATAAAGTGCCTGTTATTTTGCTCGGAATAGGAAGAAAATTATTGTCTTGTCTCAACGGCGATCAATTTGAAGAGTATTTGTTTGAAATTGTCAATGACCTAAACTCGGGCTACCATTTGATTGAGGATGATTCCGAAAAGGTCAGGGTTGTTGAGTTAAACCTGCTTGCTGCTCAAAAAGCTTTTAATGCAACGGCCTATACTTCTGCACTTCTTTTTTGCAGGGCAGCAACCCGGCACATTGAAGACAGCAATCTTGCCTCCGGCATGTGGAAACACCACCATTCTATTATTACGGAGCTGTTCAATACCTGCGCGGTTTGTGAGTTCCTGGAAGGTGATAAAGATTTGGCAGAGGCATATATCCGCGAATCGGTGGGGCATTCAAAATCTACTGTAGAAAAGGCTAAAGCGCTTAATATTCTTATTATTCACTATACGCTGCAGGCCAGGTATTCGGAGGCTATAGAATATGGCCGCGAAGCACTTGGGGCGCTTGGCGTAAAATTACCCGTGGAAGATTTCGACTCGGAAAGAGACCGTGAAATCCAATTTTTCCGCCAGCAATTGGATGATAAAGATGTTTCTTCCCTGTTCGATTTGCCGGAAATGACAAATCCTGAAATGTTGATGGCTTCGAATATTCTCATAACTATGGGGCCGCCATGTTACAGGTCACATCAGAAACTATGGAGTGTGCTGGTGCCCAAAGTGATGAATTTAACGTTGCGGTATGGAAATATTCCACAGGTTGGATACAGTCATACGGGGTTTGGCGGACTTCTATTGTGGGTTGATGATGACCATGAAACTGCACGCGCTTTGGGTGAGGTCGCCACAAACTTGATGACCAGTAAATTCACATCTTCAACCCATCAGAGTATTTTTTATCTTATGATTGGAAGCTCTCTGCGGCATTGGTTTCATCATCTCAGGTACAGTTCAGATGATTATACCGATGCTTACGAGATTGGTTTCCGTTCGGGAAATCTTCAATATGCTGCTTATGCCTTCGGACACAATATGTATTGCAGGTTTTACCAGGGGATATCTTTAGAAACTTTAATAACTGAGACCAATCATTCACTGGAGTTTAGCAAATCCAGGTCTAATCAATGGGCCATTGACCTAATGGAAGGAGGGCTCAATATTTTCAGGATATTGACTTCTGAGAATGTCAATCCCTCTCATTTTCCCGGCTGGAATGACAAGAACCTCCTTGATAGAATAGAGGAAAACAACAATATCCAGGTAAAGTGTATTTATAATGTTTTAAAAACATTTAGTCTGTTTATACTCGGCTATACAGAAGAGGCATTTGAAATGTCAGAGCAAACCCGGCCTCTCATTTACACCGTGGGAACACAAGGGTTATTGCCCTGGCCCGAGTTTGTATGTAACCGGTTTTTTATATTAACCTCCCTTTGGGACGAGGCCACTCCTGAATCTCGTAAAGCAAGGACTGAGGAGCTTAAACAAAATCTTGAGAAGATAGAATTGTGGGCGCAGATAGGGCCTGAAAATTATCAACATAAATACTATTTAGCTCTTGCCGAAATGGCACGTATTGAAAATCGCGGTAGCGAGGCGGTTGCTTATTACGACCATGCCATTAGATCTGCCCGTGACGGTGGTTTTATTCAATGGGAAGGTTGGGCCAATGAAAGGGCCTGTCATTTCTGGAAAAAAATTGGTAACCAACGTCTGTCCGATGTTTATCGTCAACAGGCTTATCTCTGTTTTAAACTGTGGGGGGCAACTTCAAAAGTTATTGCCCTTGAAAAAGATTATCAGAGGCAGGTTGAGAAAAGTTTGAAAGATCTGTCATTTGTCGATAACAATCTTACCCTGGATGATGAACAGATATCCTCGATAACCAAAAGACAGGTGGATGTTTTCCGCGATTATGCGCGGCAGATGCAGCAATCAAAACTGCGCGTTGAAGCAGAAACACAAGCCGACGAACTGGCCCTAGCCACTCGTCAGTTGCGCATTGAAATTGCTGAACGAAAAAAGGCAGAAGATGAGATAAGCACGAAAAATAAGGAGTTACAAACTTTAAATGCTACCAAAGATAAATTTTTCTCGATTATTTCTCATGACTTACGAAATCCGTTTAATTCTATTTTGGGGTTTAGTGATTTATTGGTAGAGACATTAATGAACGGGGATGCCGAAAATGGGTTGAAATTTGGTGAAATTATAAAGGACTCTGCTAACCGGGCATTTGATTTATTGACAAACCTCACGGAATGGGCCATGTCGCAAACCGGCCGGATGGATTACAAACCGAATGATTTCGACTTGCAGGATGTTGTAGAAGAAGTGATACCACTTTATAAAGATATTGCCTTACAAAAAGGGGTGAACATTAAAACGGAGATTAATGAACCCTATCAGATCTATGCTGATCGTGCTATGCTTGCTACAATTTTGCGCAATCTGATTTCCAATGCCATTAAATTTTCAAAATCGGGGGGAGAAGTGATGCTTTCCATCCAAAAGCAAAATGATGAAATGCTTTTTTCTGTTTCCGATACTGGTACAGGAATCTCTCCTGGTGTTCAGAAAAAACTGTTTGGATTGGAAGAAATTCTTTCTACCGAGGGAACTCAAGCCGAAAAGGGAACCGGCCTCGGACTTATTTTATGCAAAGAATTTGTTGACAGACATAAGGGTGAAATATGGGTTGAAAGCCGGGAAAACGAAGGCACAACATTTTATTTTACCATCCCTGGCAGGGAGGATGAGGAAGGAAAAAAATACTCATCCGGTGAAAGCAAGTCATCAGATGAGTATTTTTCTTAAAAGGAATTGTTCCCTTCCTGGTCTGCCTGATTGATTTACGCCTGTATTTTACATTCCAAAAGCATAGTAATATTTGCCGGGATATTGTTCATAAACCCCTTCGAGGAATACGCCTCCTTCTGCTTTTTTCAGGCGGCTGACAAAGTCGTCGACTGAGCGGACTGCTTTGCCGTTCATACTGGTGATAATGAAACCTTCCCGGATATCGGTTTCCTGCTTCAGTTTTCCATTTTTCAGTTCGGTAATCTGTACACCGCCACCAATGCCCAGTTTTCGGGCTTCAGACTTCTCCAGTTCTTCCACTTCTATGCCCAGTCTGGAAAGAACATCCTGCTCTTTTTTCTCCAGGGGCCTGGCTTCTCCTTCCTGGTTTCGAAGAACAACATCGAATTCCATTTTTTCTCCTTTACGGTCGATGGTTAAGGTAACTTCGTCACCGGGATGATGACGACCAATGGTCTCCAGTAGTTCGCCCGTTGATTTAACCGTTTTTCCGTTGACTTCAGTGATCACATCTCCTTCTTTTACATCTGCGTCCCCGGCGGCACTGTTCTCTGATATGCTGTCCACATAGACACCGCTTGTCACTTCAAGATCGTTCTCTCGGGCAAAATTGCCGTTCACATCCCGGATCAATAATCCGAGATAACCTCTTTGTACCGCTCCGTATTTGAGCAGGTCACTCACTACTTTACTGACGATGTTGGCAGGGACGGCAAATCCATATCCTGCGTAAGCCCCTGTGGGACTTGCTATAGCGGTATTTATGCCCACCAGTCCGCCGCTCATATTGACCAATGCACCGCCGCTGTTTCCGGGATTGATGGCCGCGTCGGTCTGTATGAACGACTCGATGGCATTTTGGTCATTCAGGATATTAATGTTCCGTCCCTTTGCACTGATGATTCCTGCCGTCACAGTTGAATTGAGGTTGAAAGGATTGCCCACGGCGAGGACCCATTCCCCAACCTGTACTTCATCAGAGTTGGCAAAAGCCAGAGGTTCCAGGTCATTGGCCCGTATTTGAAGCAAAGCAATGTCGGTGGAAGGATCGGTTCCCACTACTTTGGCTTTCATGACGCGATTGTCATGCAGGGTCACCTCTATGTCATCAGCATTGGCCACCACGTGGTTATTGGTCACAATGTAACCTTCTTCGTTGATGATCACCCCTGAGCCGGCTCCAACCTGAGGTTGGGGTTGTCGGGGTTGTTGCTGACGGGGATCGCCGAAAGGACCAAAAAAGTGTTCGAACATATCATCTTCAAAAAAACGCCTGAAAGGCTCGGGAATATCCCGTGGATTTTGTGGCTGTTGTCCCCGCTGACGGGCATTGCGCATATTTGTCGATTTGATGTGCACCACCCCCGGCATGACCTCTTTGGCAACATCTGTGAAGTTCAGTGGAGCCATCTCTTCTCCTTCATCGTTGGAATAGGACACCCCTTTTACTGGTGTCGCCGAGACGTGCTCAATTTTGACAGGCTGCTTCTCCTGGAAACCCAGCAGGAAAAAACCGCCAATGGTCAGGGTTCCGCCAATAAAGGCAGCTATGATGAGTGAAGTAAAACGTTTCATAATATTATGAGGATTTTTATTCAACCTACCTTTATCGTTTTTCCTTTCTTCTTATTGCCTGGTTTACGTCCGATTTGGATGTCAAGGACCCCGTTTTTCATTTTCGCTTCGATTTGGCTGGGGTCAGCATCCTGGGGAAGTTCAAACCGCCGCAAGAGAGATGCATAATGATACTCCTGCCGCATCCAGTTCTCATCTTCGTCCTTGTTTTCAACGCTTTTTTCGGAGGAAATGGTCAGGCAGTTTCCTTCAACCTCGACATTGACATCTTTTTTGTCCAGCCCGGGCAGGGCTACGGACATTTTGTACGAGTTTTCGCGGTCGGCTATATTAACCGAAGGGACAGCTACAACTTCTTCATCTTTGGATATCCGGTCCGATAATTTTTTCCCGAGAAATTTCTCCATAAAACCGGGCATACGAATTTTATCGCCTATTTTTTTAGTCAGGAATTTCATGGCTTTGTCCTCCTTGTTTCTGATTAAACAAACGGAATAAATGACGGACGCCGGGGCGCAACATTCAGGAGTTGCATCCCCGGCGCCTCCGAGAAGTTGACCTATGGTCATTGTTGCTCCAGCTCATCTTATTTTATCTTAATGGTTTTAGCTGGCTTAGGCTTAGCTTCTTCGCTCTTCGGCAATGAAACTTTCAGAATCCCGTCTTCATATTTGGCTGAGATGTCTTCATCTTTCACCACATTTTCCGGTACGTTGAATGTACGCTGGAATGACTGATAGTTGAACTCACGACGGGTAACTTTGCCTTCTTCTTCTTCCTTGTTTTCTTCTTTCTTTTCTGAGGAGATGGTCAACTTGCCGTTCTGATAATCCACTTTAAAGTCATCTTTTTTCATTCCGGGCGCAGCAACTTCAATGGTATATGCGTTGTCGTCCTCATGAACGTTAACAGCTGGCAGTGTCATATCACTTCCGGCAAAGTTTGACATTCCCCAATCCATCAGATCGCCTCCAAAGAAATTGTTCAGCAATGAGGGTACTGACGGAATTGCGTTGCCTGTGTATTTTTCTAATGCCATAACAAACCTCCTTTCTTTTTTGGTTCGACATCAGTTTTTTCCCTCTCTTTTCATGCCACGGACCGTTCCCCCAATTTCGGTTGTTTCGGATGGGAGCAGGCCCTCTGAACTTCTTCTGAACTTACCGCTTCTTGCTTTCGGCACGATCATCTGAAAAAACTGTTTTGATGGTTTTACCAAACTCTTTTCAAACGCTGTGCCATATGAAATGAAGAAATTGTGTAAAAACATGAAATTTTAATAGGTTGATAATCAAGAGATTATAGCCATCCAATTGAAGGGTTTGTTAATGGTGACATGATGTCATTTACAGGTCTTTTTTTGTTGTGACAAAAAGGCATTTTGTAAAAAAAATGTCATAGTTAGTGGTTTCATCCGTATTAAAAATTTTTTAAGGTCGGATGGAACCTGCCTGACGTTTTATGAATATGGAACCATCAATTTTAGCGTTTTTGCATCTAAAAACCAGAATTTTTCTGTTTCAAAAGCCGGCAGGCAGGCCTGTCTGCCGTTTTATATATAAGCATCCATTTGGATTAATGTTTTAACATCTAAACTTCAGAATGTTTCCTTTTCATAAACCGCCAGGCAGGCTCGCATGCAAGAACTTATACATGTTCTTTTGAGACCTTGATGGTCATGCTCGTTTCATTGGGAATTCAGTTCTTACGGACAAGGACCGACCAGTGTTCGCCAGGCCGGTTTGTCCGGACCACTTCATGCCCTTCACTCCGCACCGAACCGGGGACGTTTTGAATGGGAGGCCCGTCGTCGAGGAGAATTTCCAGTAATTCTCCCCGGGAGAGCTTCGCCAACTCAATTTTTGTTTTCACGAAATTCATAGGGCAGGCCACTCCCCGCAAGTCTTTGAAATGTTGTTCAGAGACTTTTTCTTCCTGTTGCGGGGTTATGGACTCCCCTTTATCGGCTTTTGGAGCATGAAATTGCAGGGAGTCATCCATGTTTTCGTAGAGTTCATTTACCCGTTCGGCCAGAGCCATGACATCATTTTTGCGTTCGATGAGCTCTTCGGGCCTGTTATTTCGTGCCAGTTCGAGAATTTGTGAGAAGTGTTGCCCGACATGTCCTTCGTCGATGAAAAAACTTCTAAAGGCGGTATAAACTTCGTCGTTGTTTACAGGTTCCACGCCACGGGTCACGAGCAACATTCTGGAAGCATGGAACACGATCCGCCTGAGGGACTTTCCTTCTTCAGGGCTGTCAGCCTGGGTTGGCAGGTTCTCCTGCAGTTTGGTTATGGAATCACGGTCGAAGTCGATCATGTCGAACATTCCTGCTGAACACTCCCCGTTGCCTTTCCCCTTTAGGGAGAAGAGCTCCTGGCCTCCCCAGTCGAAATAGTAGTTTTTGTCTTCTTCGAAGGAAGGGATGTCTCTGAATTCTGCCAATAATTCCTTTATCCGTCTGTTGCCGGCATTTTTAAGGTAATCACGGAAATTCGGATGTAGGTGTTTGTTTCGGACATAATGCTCCAGAACCTTCGTGGTAAAGGCCGGCAGATCGCGGGCACTTACCTCACCCAGTTTTAGGCCAAGTGTGGCCTTCCCCGTACCGGTCTGGCCGCCGGCCATTACGTGATAGGCGGGATAGAGACGGTCGTTGCGTGAAGCTTTTCCATAGAATCCCAGGTCTGCTACAGAATGTTGCCCACAGGAGTTTGGACATCCCGAGAGGTTGATGCGGACTTCCTCCAGATGATCCAGTTCTTCATTTGTAATATTTTTCAGGGATGTGCGAATAGCAGTGGAGGCTCCTTTTGCAAGGCACACACCCAGGCGGCAGGTATCGGCGCCGGTGCAGGCCACCAGATTATTCAGCAGTCGGGGCTGACCGGTTTCGATTCCCAGATCGTTGAGGAACTCGTACAGAGCCTTAAGACTGGAACCTGGAATGTTTCTCAGCCGGATGTTCTGGCGCATGGTCAGTCTGAGCATATCTTCTCCCAGAGGCTCAAGAAATTGTCCAAACTTTAGGAGGGTATTCCCATGAATCAGGCCGTGTTCAATGGGGATTTCTGCCGAATAGCGATTTGTTTGTTGCTGAGGTTTTACATATCGTTCTTTCCATGCCCGGAAAGAAGGGTTGTGATTCCCGTTTGCAGCTTTTTTCCCAGCTTTTGGTTTTTCAGATGTTTCGGGCAAATGAACCGGATAATGGCCCTTCTCTTTTAAGGGATTGAAATAGCTGAAAAACAAGTCAAATACTTTTTCCCGACCCAGTTTGTAGAAAAGATGCCGCAGGCGTGCTTTGTGCCTGTTGCGCCGGTTTCCATGTTCCGAGAACATTTGTTTGACGGCTTCTGCCACGTAAAGGATGTCACTGTCGGGAAGAAAGTCAAAAAGCAAATGTCCGGCAGTGGGTTTTGACCCTAATCCGCCGCCCAGGTATACTTTGAATCCTCTTTGTCCGTTGCGAATGGTTGCGATGAACCCCAGATCATTGAAAATGGCGTGGGCATTGTCTGCATCGGAACCGGAAAAAGCGATTTTGTATTTGCGGGGGAGTGACCAGGAGTCGGGTTCCGCTATCAGAGTATTGGTCAGAGCCAGTACGTAAGGGCTCACATCGAATGCTTCGTCGAATGCTATGCCTGCGTCTTCAGAGCCCATGATGTTACGGACGGTATTGCCCCCTCCCCCACGGGATGATAGGCCAAGCTCGTACAACTCTTTTAAAAGGCCCGGCGTTTGTTCCAGACTTACATTATGAAGCTGGAGCTCCTGTCGGGTGGTCAGGTGAACGGGACCGATACCGGTTTTTTGGGTGAGCTGGGCAACTCCGTTTAGCTGGGCGGGAGAGATCATACCACCCGGGCAGCGGACCCGCACCATGTAGGAATCGTTTTCACGTTGTTCGTAAATCCCAAGGGGCACGCGATGCGCCTTGAACTTGACCGGTTCGGTTTTGCCTGCCCTGAAATCGGAGACTTCTTGTTCGAAAGTCTCGATCTCGGACTTTAATGTTTCTGGTAACACGTACATATTCTGCTGAATTAAACGATGCTGTATTCTATGAGTGTCACTTTTTTTTCTTTGATCCTGAAGAAGTTCAAAATTTCCGTCCCGGATTTCATCGAAACGATTCCGTAAATTATGTTGGGATCATAGGCCAGTTTTATGTCTTCGCCGGAAGGTCTGGCCGGTGTTTCGGGATGACTGTGAAAATTGGCGATGATGTCAAGCCCTTTCCTGCGGGCATCCTTCATGGCTTCAAACTGCTCTTCTGGATCAAAAGAGTAGTGGTCAGGGCTGTGGTCCATATTCGTGAGCGGATAGCAAAGGGTGATCAGGTTGTCTTTTCCGGCCAGGTAGCCACAGGTTTCATTGGGAAGACCGGAGCGGGCTGTTTCCAGGATCCGGTCATACACATCCTTCTTAATTTTTAACATATTGAAATGGCTTTTTTGTTGTCAGTAAATGGCAATCCCTGGTTAAAACTTTGGGTTGTGAATGGGGGTCATCTTCAGCCCACGTCACATGAGGGCATTTCTTCCATCATCAGTGAGGTAATAGAAGGATTTTTTCCGCACAGTTTGCATTGTGCGGATGGACCGAAAGTGACTTCCCTGAATTTCATGGAAAGGGCCTCGAAGACCAGCATTCTGTTGGTGAGCAGATCTCCTTTTCCGATGAGGAATTTCAGGGCCTCGGTGGCCTGGATGGTTCCCAGCATACCAGCAATGGAGCCCAAAACCCCCGCTTGAGAGCAGGAAGGTACGGCGTTGGCTGGTGGAGGATCCCCAAATACACACCGGTAGCAGGCTTTGCCGGGAAGCCAGGTCATGGTTTGTCCTTCAAAACGGAGAATCCCCCCATGAGAGAATGGCTTTCCGCTCATGACACAAGCATCATTCACCATGAATTTGGTGGGAAAATTATCGGTCCCGTCGATCACAAAATCATATTTTTTGATGATATCGGCAGCATTGTTGGGTGTAAGCAATTCTTTATAGGTGTTGACCTCTACATCGGGGTTTATCCGGTTAATTTTTTGCTTGGCCGATTCTACTTTTGGTATGTCCAGATCTTCTGTGAAATGAATGATCTGGCGCTGAAGGTTGGTGCAATCTACAACATCCCCATCAATCAGGCCGAGGGTGCCTGTTCCTGCTGCGGCCAGATACATGGCTGCAGGCGATCCCAGGCCGCCGGCACCGACGATTAATACTTTGCCTTCCATGATTTTTTGCTGACCTTCAATGCCTACATCCTGCAGGATGAGGTGACGACTGTAGCGTTCTGTTTGTTCTTCGGTAAAGTTCATGTTTATTGTTTTTTTAAACCTCTTTCCAGATCTTCAATAATGTCTTCCGCCTCTTCGATGCCAACAGAAAGACGAAGGGTTGTATCACGGACATCCAGTTCTTTCAGGGTTTTTTGATCAAACTCGCAGAAAATTGTGGATGCAGGGTGTATGATCAGAGATTTGTTGTCGTTCATGTTGGTGGCCCTGCGTATCATCTCCAAGCGGTTCATAAAACTGAAGCACGTCTCTCTTGATCCTGTGTCAAATGTCAGTACCGCTCCGGGGTGCTTGTTGAACTGCTTTTGGGCTACTTCAAAAAACGGAGAGCTTTTCAGACCGGGGTAATCAACATGTTGAATGGCCGGCTGATTTTCCAGCCATCGGGCCACTTCCATGGCGTTATGGCAGGCCTTGTCGGTCCTGAGCATGAGGGTTTCCAGTCCCAGCGACAGCAAAAAAGCATTGTGGGCTGATAAGGTCGGGCCCAGGTTTCGGGCCACTTCTTTTCTCAAACGGGCCATCAGGGCCATTGGGCCAAACTTTTCGTGGAAGGAAGCCAGATTGCGGTTGCGCGACCAGTCAAATGTGCCATTGTCGAGTATAATGCCTCCCATTGATGTGGCTCCGCCCGCGATGAACTTGGTGCTGGATACCACTTCCACATCGATGCCAAACGAAGCCGAATGAAAAAGTCCCGGAGGGGTCATCGTGGTATCCGCGATCAGGATCAACCCATGTTTCCGGGCAATGGTTGAAAGTTGTTCTGCATCCGCCACCTCCATTTGCGGATTGGTGATGGTTTCAAACAACAGGGCCACGGTATTTTCATCAATGTGCGCTTCGATGGATTCGGGAAGGGTCATGTCAGCAAACCGGAATTCTATTCCCAGGTTCGGAAGCGTTTCCGAAAACAGGGAATAGGTATTTCCGAATAATTTGGTTGTGGTGACAATGTTATTTCCCTTTCCGGCGATGGTGAAAATGAGCGTCGACAACGCAGCCATCCCTGAGCCAAGGGCCAGAGCGCCTTCTGCACCCGTGACGTTTTTCATTTGATTTTCGAAATGTTCAACGGTCGGGTTGGCGATCCTCGAGTAAACATGTCCCGGACTTTCGCCCCGGAATGCTGCTTCCAGTCCCTCGGCTGTTTCAAAACCAAAAGCCACGTTGTCGTAAACCGGCATCCGCAATGCGCCGTTGCTGTCTTCACGTGTAAAAGGGGTGTGCAGGGCCCTTGTTGAAAAGTTTTTTGACTTCATGGGTGTTGGCTTTTGTTTTACAGAAAATTATAACAGAAACATCGTTCTGCTAACAAGGTTGGCGAAAATTTTGGATTTCTTTTCTTCGCATGTCCGGGACGTATACTTCTTTGGCTGTGGAGGTGAGGTTGCCCGCCTCCCATGAAATAAAGAAAATCTATTTCATCGTTCGCTTCCACCTGAGTAGTTGTCAGTTCATCCCGACTCACAAACCGGCCATTGAGCTGGACTGTCACCATTTCCGGGGTTTTTACACCCTGTTTTTTGAGCAGGTCAGAAATCGTGAGGGCATTGACTTCCAGGTTTTCTTCCTTTCCGTTGATTTTGATCTTCATGGCTTTGTCGTTTGATGATTAATGGATTGAATAAGTGGTAAAAAAAAGCCTCCCGTTTTCATGAGAGGCCTTGTTATTGTGTATGGTAATTATCTGTCCGTTTTTATGTTTTACCTGGCTCTCATGATTCCCGCGGTGATGTTCTGTTACAGCACATACAGGGCAGGGACCGGTTGGCCACCTCATTTCGATGTTGATATGTAAGATGAATTGGCATGATGTTTTCTGATATAAAGCATATAAAAATTATAGGATACAAATATATGAGTATTTTTGCACCGGTCAAAAAAAATCTTGATAAATATATCTGTCAATCGCCGAAGCAAAGCGGTCTTTTTTATATTTATCAATTCTGTAAAAATCAGTAAAACAGAACGTAGAAAGTTGTTATGACTGTTTGTTTTTTGAATGATGTAAAGTTTGTGGATAAATTAATTAATAATGAGTTTAAATAAAATATTTAAAAGCATATTAAAAAAGTATGATAAATTTGGATTGAATGATGGCGGAGCAAAAAACCGGGCATTGTACTTAAAATTCAGGATCGAAATTCATTGAAATGGATTAGATGAACAGGAGGGCATCAAAAAAAATGCTATATTTGAAATTTCATAACAGAAGAAGACATATTTTTTAATCTGAACTTGTGCGGGTCAATTACCTGAAATAACCGGGCCATCAGGGATTGTTTTTTGTTCAGTGTTTTGATTTTTTGAAAAACTGGCCCGAATCGCTTTGAAAACTATAATCCTGGTTTTCTTCTGCACGGGCCGCAATTTTTCCCTCAATGACCAATTTCCATGCTTACAAGTCATCGGATAAAGGCATTGGAATGACCTGGATTAGAGAAAGAGAAAAATTCAGGCATCTCATTAAAAATTCCTTTGACATTATCGTTCTTTTGGATGCCCGGGGAGTGCAGTATTATGTTAGTGAATCATGTAAAAATATTCTGGGGTACAGTCCCCATGAATTGGTCGGGGTTCCTGTTATTGAACAGTTTATTCATCCCGAAGACCGTGAAGCCACAAAGAAGGGTTTGGAGGATATTATTGCCAACAGAGCCAATGGTGGGGCTCAATACCGCCATCGTCATAAGAACGGGGGCTGGGTGTATCTGGAGGCTTATGGTACCAACCAGATTGATAACCCAGCCATTGGGGCAGTTGTCCTCAATGTACGGGATATTACCGACCGGAAAAGAGCTGAAGACGCTTTGAAAGAGAGCGAACGGCAGCTGAATGAATTGAATGCTACCAAGGACCGCTTTTTTTCTATCATAGGTCATGACATCAGGAGTCCTTTTAATAGCATTGTGGGATTCAGCGACATTTTGATTGACCAGATCAGACAAAAAGACTACGAAGGAATTGAAGAATACGCAGGCATCATTCAGAATGCCGCCCATCAGGTGATGGATCTGCTTACCAATTTACTGGAATGGTCCCGGTCACAAACAGGCACCATCCGGTTTAACCCCCTGGATATTGACCTGATCGCCCAGATTGATGAGGTCGTTGCCTTGTTCGGGGACGCAGCCCGGCAAAAGTCCATTGACATTGAAATGAATTTATTTCAAAGATACCAGGTCAGGGCAGACAGAGATATGATCAATGCCATTATCAGAAACCTTATTTCCAATGGCATTAAATTTTCCCGGCCGGGCGGTAAAATTACCATTGGAGCCAAACAAGAAGGTGAATGGGTTATTGTTTCGGTGGCTGACAATGGCGTCGGGATCCCCGCGGAAGTAAGGTCAGAATTGTTCCGGATCGATCAGGGGCACACCACCCCCGGCACTCAAAGCGAAACAGGAACGGGGCTCGGATTGCTGCTTTGCCGGGAGTTTGTTGAAAAGCATGGTGGCACCATATGGGTGGAAAGTGAAGAGAATAAAGGGAGTATATTCTTTTTTTCCTTGCCATTTAACAACTGAAGTTTCCCGCTTTTGTAAGGGAAGTAGAGTGGAAAACTTCAGCTGACAAATGTGCTGGAGGCATCTTTTCCGGTTTTTACATTTCTTATTTCACCAACTCAATAAATTTTCGCATATATGCCGGAAGATCAAGGGGTGTTCGGCTGGATACCAGGTTCCTGTCCACAACCACTTCTTCATCTGTCCAATCCACACCGGCGTTGACCATATCGTCTTTGATGGCTCCTACACTGGTGGCTTTTCGGTTTTTTAGTATGCCGGCTGAGATCGCTACCCATCCTGCATGACAAATGATGCCGATGGGCTTCCCGGCGTTGTCCATTTGCTTTACAAAATCCAGAACAGCGGGATAGCGGCGCAATTTGTCGGGGGCATATCCCCCCGGAATGACCAGACCATCGAAGGATTGTGGATCCAGGTTATGGTAGCCGGTCTCCGCCTCAGCGGGAATGCCGTTTTTCCCTTTGTAACGGGTGCCTGCATTTTCTCCTGCCAGTACCACTTGAGCGCCTGCCTCACGTAAACGGATTACCGGATACCAGAGTTCCAGGTCTTCATATACATCGTGCAGAAGGGCTGCGATTTTTTTGTTTTGGAGTTCCATAATCTGTGTGTTTTTATTATTCAATTCTGCATTAAACTTTTTCAACCTAAGTTGAGCGATACAAGTTTTGCGAAGTATTGCTTTACTTAGAGTTAACCCTGTCTGCCGTTTTTTGAAATAGAGCCTATCAATGGCAAAAGCTTTTTCTGAAAGAGATAGAATACTTCTATTTCATTTGCCGCCAGGCAGGCCCGATTTAGAAAATGTTGGCTTTCATCCGTATAAAATTTATTTATTAAGGTCGGATGGAACTCGTCCCTGCCTGCCCCGCTAAAATCGCGGATTAATCGGGGCTCGTTTCACCAATATTTTTAGTGAAAGCCTTACATTTTCTTAATCGTTGAGCGGAATCGCTCCGCTCGGCTCTGCCGCTTGCTTGCAAGAATTTGGGGTCAGGTATTTGTTATTCAGTTGTTAAGAAATAGATGGTTGACTGCGTCAAAACACAGATTATTAACAACATATGAATCGTCTTAAATCTAAAAGCCTAACGATCTATTGTTCGAAATAAACGGAAAAAAATAGGGATTGTTTAATGAATACCTGTGATATTTCTGTTTTCAAATAAGGCAAATGGTCATTTAAACAGCATTCATGTCATAAAATCAATAGTCCGTTAAACTTTTGCAAGAACCTTTGATTCAATTGTTTATATTACAATGGTTCTTTTTGATAAAATGCAGATTTTCAGCGTTATATGATGCATCTTAAATCTTACCTGCCTGCCGTTTTTAATATTAGTAACCAGTCATTTAAACGAATATTTATATAGATAATGCATTGAATTCTTCTTAAGCAGTTAGGCAGGTATCTAAAAATCTAACGATCTATTGATAAAATGAGACCCGATAAATGTCCTTCTTCTTCCAGGAACAAGGAAACTTTTTTGTTAATTTTGAAGGAATCTCTGAATCAGGCTTTTTTCCGGGTATGTTTGTTCCACCTTTCAAAAACTCTGATTGGCAAGTTTTTAGGGAATTTTTCAAATTTTATGCAATGACCTCAGAATCTGGAAGGTATAGGCCTTTAGACCAACGGGAACGAATTAGGGTGTTGGATGCATTACGTGGATTTGCCATTTTGGGCATTCTGATGATCAACATTCGTGTGTTTAGTGGATATTCATATGTTCTTCAGGATGTTAGAAATCAGGTGCTATTGCCTGAATATGATCATATTTTTAACTGGATTCATATTTCCTTTTTCAGCGGGAAATTTTATACGCTTTTTTCCCTTCTTTTTGGTATTGGATTTGCCATACAACTGATCAGGTCTTCATCAGCCAACCGGTCCTTTTCCTCGTTTTTCAGCCGCCGTCTTTTTGTTTTGTTATTGATCGGCATGGTTCATTTATGGGGGATATGGTTTAGTGATATATTGGTTCTTTATGCCATCTGTGGTTATTTGTTGGTTCTTTTCCGGGGATTGTCCAATCGTGCATTGCTTTTGTCGGTGGTTTTTTTGCTATTGATATCCGGCCTTCACGATTGGTATATACATGTAACCGATGGCGGATACACCAATACCTTATATCAAATGATTTCAGAGAGGTGGAAATCAGCTGATCTCCCCCGGGCATCTTCCGAACAGGTTACTTTTCAGGTTCAGGACATGGCTTTGGTTTTTCGTGAAGGTTCATGGAGTACGGTTTTAAGTTTTAATGCTCTGGGCCCTCTTTTGAGAGCATATTTTATTTCCTATGATGGCCGGTTGATTAAAATTTTGGCTGTTTTTGTTCTGGGATTTTGGGTAGGGAGAAAGATCATGTTATCCAATTTGCATGAAAAAACTTCATTCCTGGTAAAAGTAGCTGTTTTGGGATGGATCATTGGATTGCCATTGAATATACTTTACGGGATGGAATATTTTAAGGGGGCAGAGGATCCTCAAATTGTATTTGCAGGAGGCGTGCTTGTTCTTTTAGGTTACATTACGCTTGCGGTGGCTTATGCATCTACGTTTGCCCTGCTTTATCGAACGAGGATAAGGAAGCTTCTGGATTTGTTGTTCAGTTCTGTAGGAAAAATGGCTTTAACCAATTATATATTACAATCTTTGATCGGAATTTTTCTGTTTTATTCTATCGGCTTAGGGTTGGGGGAACATTTGGGTTCTACTTTAATGACCATTGCAGTGTTTATTATATTTGGATTTCAGTCGCTTGTAAGTAATTTGTGGTTAAGTTTTTTTCGCTTTGGACCTCTTGAGTGGATATGGCGTATTCTTACATATGGACAATACATTAAGCTCAGACGTTGATGTTCCCTTATTAGATGTGAAATTTTCAGGTTCCTTGTTTTGCCACATTTACATATAACTGCCAGAAGTTTCAGGATTATGGAAATATGCCGGACAGTTTCTTTCTGTTATGCTGTGATTTAAAGAAATAACAGGGCTTTTCCTTTTTGAATGCTCGGTTTAAATTGTTAAATTGTTCTGGATTAAAGGAAATAAAAATTGAGATCCATTGAACTTATATATTAAAAACACATTCAGAATATTCCTTATTTTATTGTGTCAGCTTAGTCCGGTGATCCTTGCAGGACAAGAGAATGCTGAGATTCGCCGGGTCAGGATAAATGGGAATGAGGCTTTTGATGACGGGGAACTTCTTGAAAAGGTCAGTTTCTCTCGCTCTTCATGGTTGAGAAGGACCATCTTGAGGCAGGAGCCATCGTTTTACAGCAGTGATGCCTGGGACATGAACAAACAACAGTTGCGCTCCTTTTACCAGGCGGAAGGGTACCTGAATGTTGAGATAGGTTCTCCCGGACTGGAAATGCGTGATCGAAAATACAGAGTTGATTTGACCATTGATATCGATGAGGGGACACCTGTTATGGTCGATTCGGTAGGCTTCATGACTGAACAGGGTGGAAACCGGGATTCCCTGTTGAGAACAAAAGCGTGGGATCGCTTTAAAAAACGGCTTCAGACCGAAGTCGGCAGCCGTTTTCGTGATGATCTTGTGAAGAGTGATCAGGAAGCCATTACTTCCTGGTTTTCATCCCTTGGATACGCTTATGCAGAAGTGGAACCGGCCATATCTTTGACTCCCGACACTCTGAAGGCCAACATTGAGTGGCGCATCAGGAAAGGACCTCTCTCTTATTTCGGAGAGATCTCCATTGAGGGTGCCGAACGAACGCCCGAAGCTGCCATCCGTAAGCAATTTGCTATAGAAGAAGGGGGTGTTTACAGCTCGGAAAGGCTGGGCCAGTCTCAAAAACAGGTTTATGGACTGGGGTTGTTTCGCATTGCCTCGATGCAGGCCCGCCGTGGAGAAGGGATGAGAGATACCATCCCCGTGAAACTGTCGATTCAGGAAGCCCCTCGTCTTTCCACACGTTACGGTGTAGGATACGGGAGGGAGGACAATTTCCGTACTTTTGTGGATTTGACATATCTTAATTTTCCGGGCCGAACACAAAGAACGAACTTTTATGCCAAGCACTCCGGACTTGAACCTTACCGTTTTGAAACCACTGTTACTCAGCCCGCCGTATTTGGGCCCAATTCGTCCATGGCCCTCAATCCATATTTGCGGACTCGTGCTGAGGAGGGATTTGAGTCTTTTGTTTGGGGAAATAATTTGTCGTTTCATCAAGCCCTCGGAGATGATCTGACTGCGTCTGCTTCCCTCTACTTTGAGCGGGTCGATATTGATATTGCTTCTACCTTTGAGCGTGATCCGGATGATTTGGCAATCTCCTCCTATTCCAAAAATGGTGTCTCTTTCGGTATGTTATTTAATGATGCCAGGCCCCGTTTTGATCCGGTGGGAGGGTGGTCGCTGGCTTTTAACACAAGAGCCAACGGTTCTCTTTTTAGTTCACCTTATCCGTTTTTTAAGTACCTTTTCGAGATAAAACGGTATCAACCGGTTATGAATGGGGTGGTGCTTGCAGCCAGGATTAAAGGGGGGAGTATTATGCCGGCAGGCAGTGCAACTTCCACACCGGTGGAAGAGCGTTATTTTGCAGGCGGAAGCCAGTCGGTCCGGGGGTGGCCCAGGCAAATGCTTGGACCGCTTGATGACGACGGTGTACCTGTAGGGGGGAATTCTATTCTGGAGGGCAGTATTGAGCCGCGCATTAAGGTGGTGGATCCGGTGAGTATGGTGGTATTTCTCGATTATGGAAATGTCTGGCGGGGTGAAAACCGGTTTGATCTTACGGATATTCGTTTTGCTGCCGGTAGCGGTTTCCGGGTGTCAACGCCTATAGGTCCGGTGGGGATCGATTTTAGCCGGCCGGTGTTCGATCGTGAAGATACGTGGCAGTTTCATTTAAACATCGGGCATGCATTTTAATGTTCTAAAGAAGGAAATACCCGGGTAATGAATTAAGCAGTATGCACAAGATTTTAAAATACATTATATATTTTCTATCAGGAATTTTGGTCCTGATCCTGATTCTGCTTCTGTTCACACAGACCGGCACTTTCAGGCAGATTGTGCAAAAACAGGTTCTGAAGGCGGTCAATGAAAATATTGAGGGTGTGGTGAATTTTGACCGTCTGGAAGGAAACTTCTTTTCTGATCTTTCGGTCCATGGGTTGAGGGCGGGTTTGACAGAAAAAGATACATTGGTGTCATTCGACCGTTTGGCCCTTCAATACTCATTGTGGCCTTTGGTCAACGGAACCGTTCAGGTGCATTCCATCGAACTTGCCAAACCGCGTGTCAATATGGAGCAGGATACAGACTCAACATGGCGTTGGCAAAAACTTTTTCCTGCAGCAAAGGATACTTCCGAGACATCCTCTGAGCCATCACAGCTTACGTTTAAGCTCGGTTCTTTTCATTTGACGGATGGTCATCTCGATATTCACATGTATGATCGGGATTCCGTTATTCCGGCTTACCTTTCGGATATTGATCTTGAACTGGGGGGAGCTTACGGGCCTGGCACACTCGGACTTGACCTGGAGCACCTGGGGTTTAGTTCGCCGTCCGGTATACCTGATCTGGAGCATTTTCAGGTTTCTGTGGGCCTGGAAGACAGCATATGGTCGGTCAGGGACTTTTCACTGGTCACGCCCCGAAACCGGATAGGCGCTGAAGGTCGTTATGATCACACGGAAAAATTTGATGTTCTGTTCAATACGGCTCCGTTTGAAATGGATGAATTCGCCTGGGCTTTGCCGGATTTTAAGCTCGGGGTTACGCCCGCTATTGACCTGACCGCAGATGTGGCGGACAATGATCTTTTTATTGATCTGGCATTGGATCATGAGGAGGAGGGCATTGGTCTGCAGGGCCATGTTCGGCAGTTTGCACATTTATTGTCCGACAGTACCCGTCACAAGCCTGGTTTGGATGTTTCTTTCTCTTTCCGGAATTTCCATCCTGAAAGATGGTTGCTGCTGTCGGATTTCCCTTTGCTTCTGAACGGCGACATTAAGATTGAAGGGAACGGTCTGGCCGGCAGTAACGCCCCACTGCAACTGAGTGGTGATTTTGACGGAAGTCGCTGGGATCAATACAAGCTTCGGGAGTTGGGGATCGGTGGCACTTATATGGACGGTGCCACCACCATTCGTTCCCGGATTGCTACAGATATGGGAGTTTTTCATGTAGATGCCTCAGGAAACCTTAACGATACCGCTGGCCCGTTTACACTGGATCTGAAAGCAGAAAACTTCCCGGCCGACCGGTTTTTGCCCGAATGGGGCGACAGTACACTTCTCAATTTGACTTTAACGGCCGCAGGTTCCGGGAATGATGCCGCTTCATTAAGAAGCGATTTTTCCCTCCTGCTGGAACAATCGGTATTGGCCCGAACTGGCGTTGATACGCTCAGAGTTAAGGGGCGGTTCGACAGAGGACATTTAACGGTTGACACACTTCGTTTTTTGAATTCCTCGGGCCGGCTTTTTGCGCAGGGAGAATATGAGGATGATTCCGTATCTTCGGAGGTTGAGGGTAACTTTTCCGATTTGGATGCCTTTAGTCATTTAGTGAATGTTCCTGTCCGTTGGCAACAACTTTCTATTAAGGGTCATGCCCATGGACGTACCGACTCGTTGATGGTGGATTTTCTGGCTGGAGCAGATTCATTGCGTTATGATACACTGGCACAGGCTACGGTCCTGAATTTTTCAGGCAACGGAAGCATTACCCCCGAAGGTTTTAGCGGATTTGCAGATCTGAATTTACAAGATGTTGAGTCATCAGGTCAAGAGGCCGATTCACTTATGCTTAATGCAGAGTTAGAGCCGGATGAATGGGATGCCCGTCTTTCGCTTTGGCTGCCCGACTCACTTTCTCTAAATTCCCGTGTTCTGGGCAATATGTCGTCTCCTTTTTCCTTTCATATACCTGAGCTTGACATTCAGACCCCCTATGAAGATTTTTCCCTTGAAGGCGACGGACCAAAGATTCATTTGGATACCACAAAAACGGAGCTGAATGGTTTTCATCTTACAGCCCGCCGAAACGGACGGTTTCATATCCGGGCGGATGGCCGATATGTTGCCGGTGATTCGTTGAAAGTGGATGCTTCAGTGGAAGAGCTGGATCTTTCATTATTTGAGAGTTTTGGTCTGCTTGAGTATCCCTTGTCCGGCATGGCCTCTGCCAAAGTGAACGCCGAAGGTTCTTTGACAAAGCCGGCTTTTGATATGAGCGCACAGTTCGACAGCCTGGTTATTCAGCGATTCCGGGTGACACACCTCGGCCTTGATGTGAACCATCAGCGTGATAGCTTGCGGGCTTCCATGGTTGCCCAGAGCCCCGGGGGGGATTCATTAACGGCACGGGCTGCCGCACCCATGCACATGAATCTTACCGACAGTCAAATGGTCTCTACTATTAATACTTTTGAAGGCCGCTTGCAGGCCGCAGACTTACAGCCTTCTGCATTTTTTGAATCTGATAATCAGAGGAATCAACTTTTTAATGCCATATTGGATACAGATATTGCCATCAGTGGAAGTGTAGCTACGCCTGTGCTTCGCGGATTTCTCAACGTGACCAACGGAGAGTTATCACTTCCCGCCTATGGGGTGAAATACCGTGACATGAAGCTAAGGACCCGCCTGGACAGCAATCGTGTGGTGGTGGACTCGTTGTTCACCCGTCGGGACAAGGGTAAAATGTTGCTTTCTGGAGAAATGGCCTTTGATTCCACATTGCTCTCCGGAAATTTGTCCGATATAGACCTTGCCTTGAAAGCCAATGAATTTTTTGTTTCAAAACACCGGAATCACGAGGTCCAAATGGATGCAGACGCCTGGTTGCGTACCATTGATGAGGAACCGGTTTATGGCGGTAGTCTTACAATATTGCGCTCCAATTTTTATCTTCCTGCATTACTTGAAATGGGGGGGACCTCTCAGGCTTCCCGTCCTTTGTTGGTGCAAGCTTTAGAAGATGTCCCTGAAGAAGAACAAATCAGTGAAACCGACACCCTGACAGTTGAAGAAGAGGGTGAAGAACCCCCGCTGGAATTGATGAAAGAGTTAACCGGGAAGATTAATGTGCAAATACCCCGAAACAGTTGGGTGAAGTCGGAAGACATGACCCTGGAGCTGTATGGTGATCTGGATCTGCTGAAAAACAACGATTATTTCGAAGTTTTCGGTACACTCGGCATTTCCCGGGGTTTTTATACCCTTTATGGCCGGAAACTTATCATTCGTGAAGGAGAACTGACATTTCAGGGAGGTGAGGAGCTTAATCCCCAGGTCAATCTCGTGGCGGTCTACCAGTTTCGTGACAAGGATAAACAGAAAAATGAGCTGATCATGCGGGCAGGTGGCACGGCCTTTGAACCTGATCTGGACTTTACCCTGAATGGCAATTCAATAACCGAACGTGATGCTATGGCGTACCTGGTTTTCAACCAGTCGTTTGATCAGTTGAGTTTCAGCAATCAGGAAGGAGTTTCCGGTAATTTGCCTTCGGCCATGTTGTCAGGTTTAGTGTCTTCGCAACTGACAAAAACCCTTGGCAATACTTTTGATCTTGATATGGTAGAGGTTAAGGCCGGTGATGATTGGGAAAGTGCTACCTTTATGGTGGGGAAATACATAACCAATAATCTTTTTGTGACTTATCAGAGAGGATTTGGCGAAAGTCAGGAGGAATCCCTGACGCCCCAGACCATAACCCTTGAGTATGAGGTAACGCGAAATGTCTCTTTAAGGTTAACCCAGGGAGATGTCAAGGACTCGGGGATTGATGTGATCTTAAAATTTGAAAAGGAGTGAAAAATATGAGTAATCCCGCACAACAACAAAAGCAGGTTTATCAGCTTCTGGCACAGAAACGTGTGAAAGAGTCGCTGGATATGTTGGGTGAATTGGTTAAGGAGACCCATAGCAGCGATCTGATCGATGGACTCTATAATACTGAAATGACCTACAAGAGCTTGTTGCGTTATACCGTAGAAGGATTTGCCGATCCCGAACGGCAGCAGGTTTACAATCATCTTTTGGTGGATATTTACAAACTGGCCGACCGGATCGTAGATGCTCTTCGCCTGCGCAGCGGACAGGGCTGGTTGTTCGATGCCCGGCGATTTCTCAATACTTTATCTGAAGAAGAGAAGAATGCCATTCCTGAAAATTATATGAAAGAGGCCGATCAATACATGGTCTCCTATACGGTCGACCCTGATGTGCCCATTCCTTATGAATTGGAAAAGGCGCTTGACCGGCTTTTTGAAATGATTTCGGCCATACCTGAATTCCGGGAAGGGAGGGAGGAAGAAGTCCGGAAAATATTTTTCGGTGATCAGTTTTTCTGGCCCTGGCAGAGTGTTATGGTGAGTGCTTTGACACTTAATTTGCTGACATCGTTCAGAGAAGAAAATCTTGAATTGCTTTTTGATCTTTGCCGGCATGAGCATAAGCAGGTGAAGCAGCGGGCCCTAACCGGACTCTTTTTTGTTTTGTACAAGTACGATCAGCGATTGCCTTTGATGACATGGGTGGAGGAGCGTATTTCCGGTTTGAATGATCTCTTTTCAGCCGACATGATTCAGTCGATACTGATCCAGATCATCCGGACCAGGGAGACCGAGAAACTTACACGGAAAATGAATGAGGAGATCATTCCCGAGGTTGCCCGCATTCAACCCAACCTCCGAAAAAAACTTGATCTCGACAATTTACTGGGAGAAAGCTTTTCCGAGGACAAAAATCCCGACTGGGAAGATATTTTTTCCGAGTCCCCCGAACTCATGGACAAGCTGGAAGAAATGAGTCGCCTGCAAATGGAAGGGGCGGATCTTTTTATGTCCACCTTCCGTATGTTGAAACATTTTCCGTTCTTTAATGATATCCACCATTGGTTCTTGCCTTTCTTTTATCCCAATCCCATTGTTCAGGATGCACTTAAAAATGAAACCGGTCCTCTCAAAAACAGTGATATGCTCAGCTCAATGGCCGAATCCGGCGTCCTGTGTAACTCAGATAAATACTCACTCATTATGAGTATCCCGCAGATGCCTTCGATGCAGAAAGAGATGATGGGTAAGATGTTCGGAGCTGAAATGGAGGCTATGAAAGAGGTCCAGGATAGTGATGAACTGGTTGATCCCGAAAAGAAAGACCTTTTCATTTCCAATCAGTATATTCAGGATCTGTACCGTTTCTTTAAGGTTCATCCGCAAAAACAGTCCTTTGAAGACCCTTTTAACTGGCAGATCGATTTTCATGATAAATGGTTTGTCAATTTGTTGGCTCCCGGTGTGAATATTCCATTGAAACTGGCAGAATATCTTTTTGGGAAGAACTATTTCAAAGAAGCTGCACGGGTTTATCAACGTGAGGCCATCTATAGGGATCCAGATCGTCAGATATTACAAAAACTGGCTTACTGCCTTCAGCAGGAGGGAAACTACGAACAGGCCCTTGATTATTATCTTCAGGCTGATCTTTACGGCGATCCCCAGGTGTGGAATCTCAAAAAAATTGCGCTTTGTTACCGGTATCTTAAGAACCCCGAGAAAGCAATGGAATATTACAAAATGGCAGAGCAACAAAAGCCGGAGGACCTGCATACTCAAGTGAGCATTGGTCATTGCCTTCTGGAGTTGAAACATTATGATGATGCTTTGAACTATTATTTTAAAGTGGAATATCTCGCACCGGATAATCACAAGGTATGGCGTCCCATTGCCTGGTGTTCGCTGGTGACCGGCAAGCTTGAACAGGCCCGGAAGTATTGCAATAAGGCCATTGAAGAGATGGCCACCCAGCACGATCTTATGAATATGGGACACATACTGTGGTGCATGGGGAACAGAAAAGAAGCACTGGACTGGTACCTGCAATCGGTCCGTCACAAGGATTCGTCCCTGAAAGAATTTACCGGAGCTTTTGAGGAAGACCGGCACGTACTCACAAAACATGGGGTTGATAAGGGGGATATTCCCATTATGCTCGATCAGTTGCGTTATTATCTTGAAAGTTGACCGTTCCTATGGGCAAAAGAAAACCCGGCAAAAGAAAACCCGATATTGAACTCTACAGTTATGGTATATACAGCCCGTGGGAGAGGACATCGCGAAACCTTCCGCGGCTAAGGGAGATCACTACAAAGATTCCTGTTGTTCCGGATATAGAATTTGGATATGTGTTGAAGATCAGAGGAGGGAAGGGTGAGATTCTGGAATATGAGATCATTCATCCACCATTCCCTGATGAAAAAGGCAACCCATCGCCTCCTTTTACCGGGGCTGTGATGATTTATGCAAATGAATGGGAATTTTTTCTTGGAGATACAGTGTGGGAACCATATCATGAAAAGGCCGGTGAATGGATATTAATTACCCGGCTTCAGGGCAAAGAAGTAGCCCGGAAAGCATTTGAACTTTATCTGCCTTAACAACTCTATTACGAAAAGGTAATGTTGAACAGGAAGGCACCAAACAAGATCAATACAATTACAATAGCTACCTCTATGATTGAATAGATCAAAATCTTCCGCTTCAGCTTAGCTATTGTGTCATTTTCTTTCTCGCTCTCTCTCATTTTCTTTTTCTTAAGGAATTTCATGTGTACAAAGGAAAAACAAATCCCAGTTTTTACGAACACGAAAAAGTATAGTTGTGAATTTTTAACAAAAATTTGAGGAAAATTCATCAATCTGTTGTCCAGAGATTTGAGATTTTATGGAGACAATATTTTAAAATAAATCGATAAAATCCTATTTGCGAGTTTGTATAAAAAGTTAAATAAAATGATCCCGCGAATATTGTTTCCCTCTATCTATATCAATGGATCATTGGATTTTTTTTAAATAACTCACAGGCAGAAGGCATTAAACATTGAACCGGAAGTGCATGACATCACCGTCCTGAACTTCGTATTCTTTCCCTTCTACATGCATTTTTCCCGCTTCCTTGCATGCCTGTTCGGAGCCTAGGGCTACATAATCCTCATATTTTATCACTTCTGCACGGATGAACCCTTTTTCGAAATCGGTATGGATGACTCCTGCCGCCTGGGGGGCCAAAGCACCTGCAGGAAAAGTCCAGGCACGAACTTCTTTTTCACCCGCTGTGAAGAACGTTTTCAGGTTGAGCAATTGGTAGGCCGATTTGATCAGTTTATTGACCCCGGAATCTTTCAGTCCGAGATCTTCGAGAAACATTTGACGTTCTTCAAAGGTTTCCAGTTCTGCTATTTCGGCTTCAGTCCGGGCTGCAATGACCAGCACCTGGGCGTTTTCATCTACAACGGCTTCCTTTACTTTGTCCACATATTGATTCCCGCTGACAACGGAGGCTTCGTCAACATTGCATACATACATGACGGGCTTATTGGTCAGGAGGAAGAGGTCGTTGGCTATTTTTTGTTCTTGTTCGGTCAATTCTACAGTTCTGGCAGATTGACCGCTTTCAAGGACTGCTTTGTATCTTTGGAGTACTTCTAAAAGCCGCCTGGCCCCGGCATCTTTAGATGTTTTGGCTGCCTTTTCGGTTTTCTGAATGCGGGTTTCGACGGTTTCCAGATCTTTAAGCTGCAATTCCATGTCGATGACGTCCTTGTCCCGGACCGGATCGATGGTCCCATCTACATGCGTGACGTTTTCGTCCTCGAAACAGCGGAGCACATGAATGATGGCGTCTGTTTCACGAATATTGGCCAGGAACTTGTTGCCCAGTCCTTCTCCTTTACTGGCTCCTTTAACCAGTCCTGCAATATCAACGATCTCGACAGTTGTGGGGACAACCCGTTGGGGCTTGACCAGTTTTTCAAGCATGATCAGTCGATCATCGGGCACCGTGATTACGCCGACATTGGGATCGATGGTGCAAAAAGGGAAATTGGCTGATTGAGCCTTTGCATTGGATAAACAGTTGAAAAGAGTGGATTTACCAACATTGGGCAGACCTACTATGCCGCATTGTAATGCCATTATGTTTCGCGTTTAATTTTTTGATTCTTCAAAAATCAGTTTGCAAAGGTAGACGTTTTTTGCGAAATACAGTTTCTGCTTTTATTTGTATATTCGCAACGAACACAACAATAACCAACCATGCAGCCCGACGACAAGGAAATACTCTATCTTGCACAGGAGGCCGGCGAAAAACAAAAAGCCCTTTCCCTGCTGATGAAGAAATATAAGGAGCGGCTTTACTGGCATATCCGTAAGATGGTGATCGTGCATGAGGATGCAGATGATTTGCTTCAAAACACTTTTATGAAAGCCTGGAATCACATTGGAAATTTCAGGGGAGACGCTTCATTATACACATGGCTCTATCGCATCGCCACAAACGAAACCCTTAACTATATCAATAAGAAAAAGGAAGGCCTTCTGAATGAAGATTCGGACATGGAAGTAATGCTCGGTAATTATATAGAAAGAGATTCTCTCTTCTCGGGCGATGAAATTCAAAAGCGCCTTCAGAAATGTATCCTGGCCCTCCCTGAAAAGCAGCGCCTGGTTTTTAATATGAAGTATTTTGATGATATGACCTACGAGGAGATATCCGAGGTTCTGGGTACCTCGGTAGGTGCCCTGAAAGCTTCTTATTTCCACGCCGTTCGGAAAATTGAGGCCTTTATTAAAAATGAAGTCTTTTAAAAAGGTGAAATTTAAACCTTTGTTCCTGTAGATGTTCTAAGTATAATAATGGAACAGAGGTGAAAACAGAAGATAATATGAACGAAGAGTTATTTGGGAAGAAAGAAACACCATTCAAAGTCCCCGAAAATTATTTTGAGGATTTTGAAGACCGACTGATGGAGGAGATAAGAGAAGAGGCCACCTCCGAAAAGAGAGGCCGTCTTGCCCCTGTCTTTTCAGTGGTCAAGCCCTGGCTGGCCATGGCAGGGGGGTTCTTGCTGATTGCTCTGATATACCATCAGGCCCCGCGCCTGTTCGATCAGGAAAATGAAGATCAGGAAGTGGCTGTGGAGCTTGATGGCGATGAAGAATTTATTAATTCCCTGGCTTTTATTGTTGATGAGAATGACATCAATGAATTGATATTGAGCGAAGATTCATCTATTGTATTGCCACCCGATACTTTTTATTTACAAACTTTCACTGAAGAAGAACTGGCTTCATTGACTTATTTTGATTATTGATTTTTTTTGAACATGGACTTATTAAATTCAATTGTTATGAAAAAACATACGGTCATATTTCTTTTGGTATTTCTGTCAGGGCTCACTGTTGATGTTTTTGCACAACATGATGATGAGGGTAAAAAGAACCGGATAGAACGGTTGAAATCACAAAAAGTGGCATTCCTCACAGAGAAAATTGATCTCACATCTTCCGAAGCCCAGGAGTTTTGGCCCATTTATAACGAATTTTCCGATAAAATGGAATCGCTTCATCATAATATGAAGAACAACATAAAAGATCTGCACAAATCACTTGATTCGCTTTCGTCGTCAGAGAAGGAAGCAGCCATTGACCGGCATGTAGAGTATGACCTCGAAAAAGCTCGTCTGGAGAAAGAGTATCATCAAAAGTTCAAGGAAGTCCTTAGCATTGATAAGGTGATCAAACTTTATGAAGCTGAGCATGAGTTCAAGAAAAAGATGTTGAAATTGATCAGGGGCGGCAAGGGTAAGTCTTCCTCTTGTGATGATGACAGAATAAAGCTGGAAGAAATTGTTTAACATCTTTTGGTAGTGGATGTTTTCAGAAATAATAATGGTCACAAAAAAAGCTGTAAACCAAACCGGTTTACAGCTTTTTTTGTGACCCAGCAGGGACTCGAACCCTGGACCCCATCCTTAAAAGGGACGTGCTCTACCAACTGAGCTACTGAGTCAGCCGTTTCTCTCAAACGCGGTGCAAAAATAGGCGGTTTTGCCCGAACCCGCAAGCATTGCTTGTGAATTTTGACGTTAAAAAATGTTTTTCCCGTTTTAAGATGCCGGATTTTAATGGGTTAATCTTTTTGCGGCTCTGCGAAAGTTTATAACTTTAAAAGGTGTTTGTCCATGTCGTTTTCTTTATAGGCTTCATCAAAATAGCGCTGTGGTTGATATGAAATGACGGTAATAAGACAGGTTTATAAATATCGGATATGTATCTGAAAGCAAACGGTCGACTAAGTATAAGAGACATTTGCCAGTTCTCGGTTAAATCGCTCTTTCGGTATGTAATGGGGCTTTGTTGTTTTTTTATATTGTTTCTTTCTAAGTTGTCAGCACAAAATGAAGATGCTATGGAGGTAAAGGATAGAAAACCTGCGGTGGCAGGTATGTTTTATGAAGGAGATTCTTCAGCCCTGGAGAAGCATTTACAGAAACTCTTTGAAGAGGCTGAATCACCTGTAAGCGATCAGGACGTAGCGGCGGTAATCGCTCCTCATGCCGGATATGTCTTTTCCGGTGGGGTAGCGGCTTCAGCTTTTAATCAGATTCCTTCTGATACAAAATATGAACGTGTTTTTCTGATCGGATCAAGTCATCGTATGGGATTTGAAGGGGCTTCAATTTATACCCGCGGTGATTATATTTCACCTTTGGGAAGGGTAGAAGTGGACCAGGAGGTGGCCCGCCAGCTTGTGGAGAGTTCCGGGGTCATATCAGCCGATCCTGCACCCCATTTGGAAGAACATTCACTGGAGGTTCAGTTGCCTTTTCTTCAATACCATTTGGAGCATCCATTCAAACTGGTTCCTATTGTAATGGGGCCTCACGATGCCACCGGAACGGAAGAGGTGGCCCGGTTACTTGAACCCTGGTTCCGGCCGGGAAATTTGTTTGTCATCAGCACCGACTTTTCTCATTATCCCCCATATGAAGATGCTGAGGAAGTGGATCGTATCACGGCAGATGCCATACTGGCCAATGATCCTGACAAGTTGATAAGGACCCTGGAACAGAATAAACGCCGGCGAATAGACGGATTGGCAACAAGTCTTTGTGGCTGGACTTCTGTACTCACGCTTCTGCGCATAACCGATGACAAGGACGACATTCAGTTTTCAGATATTGAGTATAAAAACTCCGGAGATTCCCGTCACGGGGACAAGGCCAAAGTCGTTGGATATCATGCCATTGTTGCTTTTCGGAAGAGCCGTGATCAGGAAGGATCAGATGACAATTTCTCTTTAAACCAGGAAGAGAAGCAATGGTTGCTGGGAAGAGCCCATAATTCCCTGAAAAAATTGGTGAAGGGCGAAGAGCCTTCTGAACCGGGGGAGGAGATGCCCCGCAAACTCGATTCCCATGCGGGTGCCTTTGTTTCTCTTTACAAAGATGAGAAACTGAGAGGTTGTATCGGTCACTTCCAGCAAGATATGCCGCTGTGGAAAGTAATAGACCGTATGACCGGTGCTGCAGCGCTGCATGATTTAAGATTTCCCCCGGTTGATCCTGATGAGGTGGATGATATTTCCATTGAGATATCTGTACTCACTCCCATGCGTAAGGTAAATGACGTTTCAGAGATCGAACCCGGCAAGCACGGCATCGTTGTTGAAAAAGAGGGACGCAGTGGGACCTTTCTTCCGCAGGTGGCCGACAAAACCGGCTGGGGGCGTGAAGAGTTGCTTGGGCATTGTGCACGCGACAAGGCCGGTCTTGAATGGGATGAATGGAAAGATGCCGATATTTATGTTTATGAAGCACTCGTCTTTAGCGGGTAATATTCAATTACTAAACCTGAGTAATGTTGGAAAAAGGTTTCCGGAAGGTTCGTTCCCTGGGAGGCACTCCTTTGTTTAAAGGCAAACTCACCGTTTTTGTAAGTGGTTTCACCATGCTGATGACCCAGGTGGTACTCTTACGCGAGTTGGCCTCCCTTTATTCTGTCAATGAACTGATTGTGGGGGTGTTTTTGTCTTTTTGGATGCTTTTTGCAGGTTCCGGGGCCTTTGCAGCCCGTTTTTTTAGGGGCTTCAGCTGGTCTGGTTCCGGTTTTTTCCCGCTGATAGCTGGTTTTGCATCTTTTCTGGCTTTATGGGTGCTTTATCTGGCACATATTTGGTTGGTACCTGAGGGGGTTTCGCCTGGGGTGATTGATTGGTTGCTGGTAACCGCACTTGTCACTTTCTTGTTTTGTTTTCCATCCGGCATGATGTTTACATGGTTTTCTGTAGCATTAAGCAACCAGGCAAAGCAACGGAAAACCGAACACGTTTACATTGCTGAACAAATTGGCAGTTTATTGGCCGGCATTTTGTTTTATCTTGCCTCTTCGCTTTGGCTCAATGCATTTTCGGTCCTCACTTTCCTTTTTATCGTGAATTTCTTAGTGGCCTTATACCTTTTTTACCCGGTGCAAAGCAAGGTATGGCAGGTGGTGTCCATTGCCGGAGCGGCGTGTCTTATTTTGCTTTTGTTTGTTCCACAATATCAGATGGGACGTGAAATGGTGCACGGGAACCCCGTCAGGCAGACATTTTTTTCACCTTACGGGAGTATTGATGTAACGGGAGAGGGGGAAAATGCCGAATTCTTCGGGCAAGGCCGGTTTTTTTCGGGATCTCTTCTGGCAAGTGAACGGGAAGAATATTTACATCCTGCTTTGCTTTTACACCCTAGTCCCAGGCGGGTTTTGCTTGTGAATTCTGCGCCGGGTCTCTTGTCAGAGGCTCTGAAATATGATTCATTAAGCATCGATTATGTGTCGCCCAATTCTTCCAGAATAAATTTGGAAAAGAGGTTGTTGAAGATCAATCAGGAGACCAGTTGTGATGTGTCATTTGTGCAAACCGATCCGGTCCGGCATCTCTCACGAGTCGATACAAAACCTTATGATGTGGTGCTAATTGGTGGCGGAATTCCCTCTAATCTTGCTTCAACCCGGTTTTATACACGCAGCTTTTTTGACCTTGTTTCCCGGAAACTTCAATCCGATGGTTTAATGATGACCGGAGGGCTCTCTTATATGACCTCGTGGACCGAAAGCCGCCGTTCCATACTTCAGGTATTGCATCAGACGGTGAATGAAGTTTTCCCGGATATTCGAATCTGGGCGGGGGAGAAAGTTTTTTTTATTGCTTCAAAACAAGAAATATCTGCGAATTGGTGGGAGCAACACCCGGATGTTCTGACAACGAACAAATTCCTCAGGGAGGATTTTTTCCCCGATTATGTATTGGAAGAGCAAACCAATGAGGTGAAAGAGATAATCCAAACGGAGGTCCCTGTCAATACAAGGGTGCAGCCGGAGTTGTTCCGGCTTGGGCTGGCTGATCTGGGAGATTTCTGGGATATAAAGGTGCACTGGTTTGCCATTGTTTTAGGAGGAATGTTCATTCTGGGACTCCTGTTTTTCAGGGGAAGTGCCGGAGGTGTTTTTCTTGCCGGTTTTGTTCTGGGTGGTATGCAGGTGGTTCTGTTGTTGTTGTGGCAGATGGTAATGGGGGATCTTTACCGGGCCACCGGTTTGTTGTTTTCTTTGTTTATGGCAGGGTTGGCTGTGGGTGCTTTGCTGGGACAGCGAAAAATCTTGATCTTCAAAGCCCGGTATTTTTCCGTTCTTTTGTTCGTTTTGGCTTTTATGACCATAGGAGCTGTTCCTGTATTGAATGGATGGGGCCATGTCAGCATCTTTCCCGTTATGACTTCTCTGGCCGTTTTCGCTTTGGCTGTAGCAGGAGGTGGCGTCTTTGTTTCAGGTGTAGGACTTTATAAAGGGAGCATCGGACATGGTGCTGCCATGATTTATGGAGCTGATGTGGCAGGTGGAGCCATAGGCTCTTTTCTGAGTGCTATATTTTTTGTACCTTATACCGGACTGGTCAATACCGGATTCCTTATGGGATTGGTGGTCTTGATCGGAGGATTGCTTTTGTTGAAGAAGTTATGATCTTTCGGAGGGTTTATGAGACATCGAAAAATGTCAAAACGTATGTTTATGAAAAAGATAGGTGGATTGGCAATGGCTGCTATGCCATTTTCGATGATGAGAGGTAATTCATTTGCTGCCGGAGGTGCTGCAGAAGTAAAAGGCGTTCCGGCACGGTACTTTATGCAAACGCCGAGAGGTGTTCGTTGCCAGTTATGTCCAAATAGTTGTACCATAAAAGAGGGCGATCTGGGCGATTGTCGAACCCGCATCAATCGTGACGGAGAGCTGTACTCCCTGGCTTACGGGAATCCCTGTGCCGTTCATGTTGATCCTATTGAGAAAAAGCCACTGAACCATTTTATGCCCGGCACACCCAGTTTGTCCATTGCAACTGCCGGTTGCAATCTGGCTTGTTTGAACTGTCAGAACTGGCAAATTTCACAAAAAAGACCCGATGAGGTAGATACTGTTAAACTGATGCCTGAAAAAGTAGCTGAACTGGCCCGCTCAAAGGGTTGTGCTTCGGTGGCTTATACCTATACAGAACCAATTGTGTTTTATGAATATACTGCCGATTCGGCCAGGAAGGTCCATGAAAAGGGAATGAAGAATGTGATCGTATCAGCCGGATATATTGAAGAGAAGCCTCTTCGTGAGTGGTGCCGTTATATTGACGGGGCCAACATTGATCTGAAAAGCTTCAGTGATGAAACTTATCAGCAGCTGAATGCCGGCACGCTCGATCCTGTACTTAACACATTGAAAGTGCTCAAGGAAGAAGGTGTATGGGTAGAGATTACCAATCTTGTCGTTCCGCAATGGACCGATGATACCGGTATGATCAAAGAGATGTGTGGATGGTTGGTTGACAACGGATTTGAAGATGCAGCGTTGCATTTCAGCCGGTTCACGCCCACATATAAGCTCGACCGTCTTCCTGCCACACCCGTGGAGGTTCTGGAAGAGGCCCGGAAAATTGCACGAACAGCGGGGATGAAATATGTGTATATCGGTAATGTGCCCGGTCATGAAGCACAGGACACCTATTGCCCGGCTTGTGAGAAAAAGATCATCGACCGTTCCGGGTATCGCGTGCGGGACAACCATATCTCAGACGGGAAGTGCGACTTTTGTGAAGAACCAATTGCCGGCGTTTGGGAATAAATTCCCGGTATTGGTTGAATGCCTTCCGGCGTTTTGCTATTTTTGAGCCAATTTTGGTATGGTATGGAAGAGTTTTTGAAGTCAAACCGCCGGGCCGAGTACGGACTGGATCTGGATAAAGTTTTTGTCGGAAAAGAAATTGTCAGCCGGTACAACTTAACCGTTGATGAATCGGTATTGAGTATGTGGAGCGGTTTTATGCCCATATCTTCGTATCCGGAAAACAGTCGTGAGTTTGCCGGCCGGCTTGGCTATCATCAGATATTTCTCCCTTATGGGTTTTTATTAAATCTGACACTCAGTTTGGGTGTCGAGAATTTCTCACATTCCAGTGTGCTGAAACTCGAATTGCGTGATGCGCTTTATCTTAACCCTGCATTCCCGGGGGATACCTTTTCATGTTCAATTAAGATTGATGATGTTCGCCCCGCCCGGCGTCCCGGCCATTCCATCATTGAATCGTCTCACCTTTTGTTTAATCAAAAAGGCGAACCGGTCTTTTCTCTGGGCCGGGTGTCCCTGTTTCCGCCCGTTACGCCCCGCAAGACCATCGAGCCGCAACAGCGAAGTACCTTTCATAATAACCGTTTTAAAGAGCAGATCCTGGCCCGGACACGCAGTATCAAAATGGAAAATGTGGTCCTGAGATTTAGCCGGGGGGATTTGCTGCTGCATCCATATGTTCGGCCGATAGGGAAGAGTGAAAACCTTTTCTGGGCCACCTATCTGAAGAACATTCACCCCAGCCATTACAATTATCAGCGCTATCAGCCGGGAGAGATCGTCATTTCCGGGGGGATCGTTCTGGCCATGGTGGCCAGTATTGCAGGACGGGAATTCCGGCAGATACTTGTTCAACAGATCAATAATGCCTTCCATGTGCATCCCGTTTTTGCCGAGGACCGGGTGGGGGCTTTTAGCTTCGTGGAGGACGTACGTCAGGTAATGCCCGGGTTTGAAGAAATAACCATTCGTACATTCGGTATCCGGAATATGGACACCGAACATGACCTGGGGGATGTGGCTTTTCCTTCTTCCCTGTTTACCAGCCGTATTGAGCGGCCTTCAGAGGTAAGACAGATTATTGAAGCCAATTGTCCCATCCTTGAAGATAAAGTATGCTGTATGATCAACTGGAGTATACTCCGGAAAGTGGGCGATTAGAAGTGGCTTTATTTTGTTTTCATTTTAACGGGACACCAGTGAAAAAAAGGTTCATCCTAAAAATGCGTACTTGAAATATAATTGCGAAGCAATTAGTAAATTTTAATTCATAGGATTCATTCTTGCAGTAGGTACGCATTATTATGAATATCCGAAAGAAATAATTTCTTTTTGCCTGTCATTTCTTCACTGTGAGATCTTTATACGATAATATTTTTTCAATAGTCCGTTAAACTTTTTCAAAAACTTGATTTTTAGCTATTTACAAAATGTGCGCTATTCTTGCTAAGATACAGATTATTAATGTTATATGATTCCTCTTAAATCTTATATCTAAAAATCTAACGGTCTATTATTTTTTCAGACTGAGTTTTTTAACGAAGGATCGTTCTATAATTTGAGTCCGGGATCTTGTCTGAACTGATTTAGCAAACCTCTTTCACGACCATTGCTTTCCATCCAGGGATTTCCCTGTTTTTGTTGAGGCGGATGATGAATACGAAACGATTTCTTTATCAGTCTTTTCTTTTTTGAGATGTTTTTCCCCGTTTTTTAACCTACTTGATACATAACTAAGCAATTTTCTTCTTTTTAGCCTGAACTATTGATTTCGTCGAACTTCGTTTCATAAATTATTTCCCTTATGAAACGAGCCTGGCAATCTCCATTTGTTTTACCCGACACCAGTGCAAGTAATTACAAAATTATTACATGATGAAACTTGCATGACCATCAAGGTCTCAAAAGAACATGTAAATATTGATAAATGCAAGCCTGCCTGGCGGGCTATGAAAGAGAAATATTCTCGTTTTTGGTGAAAAACCACTAAAATCAATGGTCGGCATATATATTAAATGGCAGACAGGTTCCATTCGACCAAATACTTAAGTTAATTATTTACGAATGAATATTCCGGGTTCAAAGTCTTTTTCTTCCGGTCGTATTGCTTTCTCTGTCCTTTTTTGGGGTATGAACTCCAACGGTTTGATTGTTGGTTCTTGGTTTTTGAATAGCCCAGAGTGTTACAGTATTTGTCAATTTTTTAGAGCTATTCATCAAATAAAAAAGTGCATTCATCAAAAAACAATTTTTAAATTTTGAAACTTTTCCCAGGGCTTCTGGTATAAAGAAATAAGTCGTTCGTCAAAATAAAAAGGCCATTAATCAAAAAATAAAAGGCGTTCGTCAAACCAAAGTAATGTGAAGTATTAAACCACCCGGTTTGCTCCGGGAAAAATTAAGCCCTATGAAAAAGTTTTACACCATCTTATCAGGTATTTTGTTTTTCGCATTAACAGCTTCAGTTAATGGGCAGAGCCAAAAAAATGAATCCACCGGTATTTCAACAGAGAAGAGTTCATTGAAGTCGAGCACTGTTTACGATTTGATCCGTCTTAGGATAGAGAACGAACACGCTTTTGATGCCACAGTTGTATATTATCATGAGACGTTTGTCGACGGCCGGGGTCCCGAAGATTCTGATAAAATGTTCAACACATCAGAGAATATTCCTGAGATTTTTACCCGAATCGGAAATTCAGCCATGGCCATCAATGGGTTTTCGGCCCTTGACGGGAAGGGCCAGGTTTCTGTTCCGGTAAGTGTTCGGAACCGGGTGTATGACGAATGTGAAATAACGGCCGATGTGGATGATTTCACAGAAGATTATGAGGTGGTTCTCGAGGATAAAGAGGAAGAGGAATACATCAATTTGCGGAAATCATCTTATACTTATACCCCCAGTGTTCTTGGTATCGAAGATGAGCGGTTCGTGTTACATCTTACCCGCAGTTCCCGTGTGGCAACGGGTATTGATGATAAGGAAGAAGATATGGAAGAGTCTGTTCGTTTTACAAGCGGCAACGACCGGTTAAATGTTGATGTAGATCCGGCGATGTTGAGTGGTTCAGGCCCTCAGGCCAGGATCGATGTTTTCAGCAGAAGTGGGCGGAAGCTCACCAGTCGGCGGGCTTCCGGCGGCATAAATCAAATAGAATTAGCAGGTGGCCAAATATATATCGTGAGTGTTAATATGGGTAACCAGACAATTACGAAGAAAGTGGCTGTCCGCTAATTGCTTCATAGGGTTACTTGGGTTATCCCCTCTTCGGTTGGCCCCGGGGAGGGGATATTTTATGGGGTCTGGGCTTATTGGGTTATCGTCGGATGGCGAAGAACTGTTTGACCATTTGTTGGCACTCTTCTTCAAGAACACCGCTTGTTACTTCTGTGCGTGGATGAAGAGGGGTGGGTGACAACCGTTGGTATCCCCGCTTTTCGTCCCGGGCCCCGAAAACCACCCTTCCGATCTGCGACCAGTTGAGTGCCCCGGCACACATGGTGCAAGGCTCAAGGGTTACGTACAAGGTGCAGTTGGGTAGGTATTTACCTCCGAATTGCTCAGCGGCAGAGGTGATGGCGAGCATCTCTGCATGGGCCGTTACATCATTTAGTGTTTCGGTAAGATTGTGCGCTTTGCAGATGATGGTCTCCTCGCTCACAATTACGGCCCCCACGGGGACTTCATCCTTGGCAAGTGCCTCTTTGGCCTGCTGAAGGGCCTGCTTCATGAAATATTGGTCTGTAAAGTCGATTTTTTTCATAAATTTTGACCTTTTTGAAATGCAGCATCGCTGTTTCTGTTTTTCTTTATATTTTCGCAAAGATATTGCAAAATCATCTATTTACCGGAAACGGGAGCATAACAAGCTCCAAAAAATGAATAAATAATGTACAGAACACATACTTGCGGGGATTTAAGAATTTCGGATGTGAATAAGGAGATCACTTTGAGTGGCTGGATTCAACGGGTGCGTAATCTTGGAGGTATGACTTTTATTGATCTTCGTGACCGTTTCGGCATTACACAATTGGTCATCGGAAGTGATGCCGATGAGAGGTTGCTTACAAAAGTACACGCTCTTGGCCGGGAGTATGTGGTGCAGGTGAAGGGAAAAGTGGCTGAGCGCAGCAGTAAAAACAATAAAATTCCCACGGGTGATATCGAAGTAAGCGTAGAAGAATTGAGCATCCTCAATGAAGCCGATCTTCCGCCTTTTACCATTGAGGATGACACCGATGGCGGAGAAGAGCTCAGAATGAAGTATCGTTATCTTGATTTAAGACGCAATCCTGTGCGGGAAGCCATGGAACTTCGGCATAAAATGGCCATTGAGGTGCGGAAATATATGGATGATAAGGGCTTCATTGAGATAGAAACACCGGTACTGATGAAATCTACTCCTGAAGGGGCACGCGATTTTGTTGTTCCTTCGAGGATGAATCCCGGGCAGTTTTATGCCCTTCCCCAGTCGCCACAGGTTTTTAAACAGTTGCTGATGGTAGCCGGTTACGACCGGTATTTTCAGATCGTGAAATGCTTTCGCGATGAAGACCTTCGTGCCGACCGCCAGCCCGAGTTCACCCAGATAGATTGCGAAATGTCCTTTGTGGACCGGGATGATGTGCTGAGGACTTTTGAAGGTTTGACCAAGCATCTTTTCAGGGAAGTAAAAAATGTCGATATAAGCCGGGCATTTCCACGCATGCCATATTCGGAGGCCATGGAATATTATGGTACCGATAAACCCGATATTCGTTTCGGGATGCGTTTTGTGGACCTGACCCCGGCAGCCTCAGGCAAAGGGTTCAAGGTGTTTGATGATGCCGAATATATTGGAGCCATTTGTGCGGAAAATTGTGCCGCCTACAGTCGCAAAGAACTGGATCAACTCACCGATTTTGTCAAAAAACCCCAGGTAGGGGCCAAAGGACTTGTTTATGTGAAATATAATGAAGATGGGACTTTTAAAACCTCGGTGGATAAGTTCTTTTCTTCTGCTGATTTTAAGGAGTGGGCCGAGATGTGTGATGCCCGGCCCGGTGATTTGCTTCTTATCCTGGCCGGACCCCGTAAACAAACCTTGACAGCCTTGTCGGAGCTAAGGCTTGAGATGGGGAATCGGTTGGGATTGCGCGATAAAAATAAATTTGCCCCGCTCTGGGTGGTCGATTTTCCACTTCTCGAATGGGATGAAGAGTCAAAGCGGTTTTACGCCATGCACCATCCGTTCACCTCCCCACGTGATGAGGATCTTGAGATACTGGATACCAATCCCGAAAACGTTAGGGCCAATGCTTATGATCTCGTGATTAACGGAGTGGAGCTGGGAGGAGGCTCCATTCGTATTCATAATGACCAGCTACAGCAAAAAATGTTCAAAGTATTGGGATTCACCGAAGAAGAAGCTGAGCATCAATTCGGTTTTCTGATGAATGCGTTCAAATATGGGGCTCCACCCCATGGAGGGGTGGCATTTGGGTTTGACCGCTGGGTTTCATTGCTGGCGGGTGTTGACTCCATCCGTGAAGTAATTGCCTTTCCCAAGAACAATGCCGGTCGTGATGTGATGAACGATGCACCCTCCTTTATCAGCCAGGCTCAGCTGGATGAATTGATGATTGAGCTCAAAGGTGAAGCAGCCAAAAAATTGAAAGGGCAATAAACGGAATTTGGGCCCTCCCTGCTCTGTAAAGTCAGTAACAGACCTGTTTTGTAGGGAAATGAGTGTGTGCAGAGTTGCGTTACGTTTGCTATACCCCCAAATCCGGAAAACAAAAGCAATCCTCTGACCTGATATTTGGCACCATTGGTTGTTGCCGAAGCCATCGGGAATTGCTATTTCAGAACTGCTCTTCCCAGAATTTCACGTTTGTTCACAACGGGATTGGCATACATCTCCAGAAGAATGTTGCGCAGGAATGCCCGGTCCCCTTCTATGCGATCGAGGTGCTCTTCTATGTAGCGGAGAAAAGTTTCTTTCTCCTTGCGGGTATACTGGTCACTGTATTCATCGGTTTCGTTCAGGACATCCCAGGCGACCCAGTTCCCTGGCCATAAGTGATAATTTTCGTGAACATGCTTGTCGATGAGACCTGCCAGAAATTCAAATTTTTCGTTTCTGTTTTCAACGTCTTTTATATCGTCAAGCTCGTCAATAATGGGCTGACCGAAAGCAAAATGCACGCGACCTTTCCGCCCACGCAGGCCGGTTCCCATTTGTTTCAGGTCGTCTTTTTCTGTTTTTATATAGTTGGGATTGTCTCTTTTCTGCTGGAATTCCTGCGCTTTGAGGTAGTCACATGGATCATATTCGTAGGAGATCGAAACCGGAACAATTTTCAATTGCTTGAAATTCTCGGCCACCGATTCATATTGCCCGCTTATGTTGAGCATTTTCAGTAAGCTTAGTTGGGTACGATCGTTTCCGTCTTTGGAGCGTCCTTCCCGCTGGGCAATCCATATGCTGTTTCCTGTTTCGGTTAGTCTGTGCCGGATGTATTTTGAGAGTAGTGTTGAGCTTTCCAGCATTTGGCGTACCGGCAGATTCCTTTTTACTATAAAAGTACGGTTCAGTTTTACCAGATCGGTGATCCAGGGATGGATCAGGAGATTATCTCCGATGGCAATCTCTGTTGTGTCGAATCCGTTTTCGAACATGATCACATTGAGGATGGCCGGATCCAGAACAATATCACGATGATTGGAAATGTAAAGGTATGATTCGTTGGGATCCAGGTTATCAAGACCGTCGGAAGTGACTCCTTGCGTGGTTTTTTTGATCACATCTTTTACATAAGGAGAGATCACTTCCTGTTGAAATTGTCTGATGCTTTTGATCTGCATCATATTATTGATGAAATCGTTGGCAGGCAATTCCGGGAAAAGGAACCCGATGAGATCCAGGAAAGCGGTTTCTTTTTTCAAACGTTCAAATACTTCCTGAATTTCATGGTCCTGGTAGGGTCGTATCGATTCAAAATCCTCTTCTTTGCTCATTGTTGATGGTTTGTTTTGGGGACAAAATTACTTTAAACTAACCGTTTTTGGAAATTAACACAAAGTTATAATGGGAAAGATGCATTTTTTCCGGTGAAAAGTACTTTTTGTTTTTTTAAAAAAATTGAGGTTAGTAGCTCAGTTGCAGGGTCAGTAGTAGCTGAATGCTCAAAGCTGTTAGCTCGTAGCTCTTGGCTCTTAGGTGTTTAATTTGGGACAATTATTTTGAGTGGCTGGAAGCTTTTAGCTAAAAAAAGCCGGAGGCTTTTGTCCTAAGAGCTAACAGCTAAGAGCTAACTGGCTGTTAGGTGTTTGAATTTGGGAAATTTGTTTTA
>JAWOCV010000315.1:0-5872 GCA_046483585.1 Marinilabilia sp. | reverse complement strand
AAAACCGAACGTCGCGTGGAAACCAACCATCAAATGGACTGGGTACGTGCCTGTAAAGAGAGTAAGGAAAATCGTCAGGAAACCACCTCTCTCTTCAGCGAAGCCGGACCATTCAACGAAATGGTTGTGATGGGTGTACTGGCCGTACGTCTTCAGGCCCTTAATAAGGAGCTTGAATGGGATGGCGAGAAAATGGAATTCACCAATATCAAAGATGACGAAACCATTCGCACAGTTATCGAGGACGGTTTTGAGATCAAAGACGGGCACCCCACTTTCGATAAGACCTGGACCGATCCAGTCAATGCCAAAGCATTTGCACAGGAACTGATTAAGCACAATTACCGGGATGGCTGGAGCCTTCCGGATATGCCTTAATTGTTTGATCGGAAATAGATTTTTTTAAAGGTTATTCCCGGCTCATGCCCGGGAATAACCATTTCTTAAATAAAAGTTCAACCAAAAAAATGTTTTAGATATGAAAGCAAATATTTTGACAATTGGCCTTGTCACCGGTCTTTTCCTGTTTTCCGCCTGTGGTGGCCAACAGAAAAAGTCTGACAATGGCGACAGTGAAGAGCAAAAATCAGCAACTATGGAAGAAGAAGCACCTGTGAACACCTTGAGCGAAAAGGAAAAAGAAGATGGCTGGATGCTTCTGTTTAACGGGGAAGATTTTGAAGGCTGGCGTGGCTATGGAATGGATGAAGTTCCCGGCGCGTGGACCATCGATGATGATGCCATAATGATTCAGGGATCGGGTGAAGGTGAAGCCGGTGCTGACGATGGTGGCGACATCATTTATGACGAACAATTCAAAAACTTTGAGTTGAAATTCGACTGGAAAGTCTCCAAAGGTGGTAACAGTGGTGTCTTTTATCTGGCTCAGGAACTGGAAGATGAGCCCATTTTTCGTTCAGCACCCGAGTATCAGATCCTTGACAATGAGAACCATCCGGATGCACGTCTTGGAAAAGACGGCAACCGCAAGTCGGCTTCTCTTTATGACATGATTCCTGCCGATCCTCAGAATTCAAAAGAATATGGTGAGTGGAATACCGGCGGTATTCTTGTTTACAAAGGCACCGTTGTTCACATGCAAAATGGTGAGAATGTTCTCGAGTTCCATCTGTGGACAGATGAGTGGGAAGAGATGATCGCCAACAGCAAATTCGACGGCTGGGAAGAGATGATCAATACTGGTGGAGACGACCGCAAAGGTTACATCGGCCTTCAGGATCATGGCGATGACGTCTGGTTCCGCAACATTAAGCTGAAAGTGATGGAGGAGTAGTCCTCCTAATTGCATTTTTTGATATAGATCCCGTCTCCTTTTTTTTGGGGCGGGATTTTTTCTTTCCTGCCAATCAACTACCCCGAGCTGGCGTTTTATCAGTACTTCCTGCCCGCCAGCCCGGCTCATAACCCTGGCAGGAGCATAAATTTTTTTGCCAGGACGGCTCACTTTAGTGGCAGGAGGGCCCGCTTGTTCGCCGGCCCGGATTACTTCACCGCCAGCGACTTCTGTTATCCGCCAGCTAAATCTGACTCACTGCCTGGAAAGGGCATTTTATGGCAGGAATATGCTGAATATACACTTGGAGCAATTTCTGTTTGATTTACCGGACACCAGTGTTTAAAATTGAGAAAATTTCAAACTTTATTTCAGGTTTGTTTTTGTTTTTTATCCGAAATTTGAAGAACAGAGAAATGTCATCTTAGTAAAAATCCAATGGATGGGTAATTATAGAACTCAAGAGGAACCCAACATACTGCGAACGTCCTTTCCTTTATTTTCTGCTTCATTCGTGGCACAAGGAATTAATTTTTTACTGCTTTTTCTTTTGCCTCATTTGTTTCCGGTTGAAGAGATCAGTATGTTTTTTGTTTTTTCTGCTTTGGGAAATATACTTATTCCTTTGGTCTCCCTGCAGAGTCAAAATGCTGTTGTGTTAAGTCATTCCTCAGCAATTGCACTTCAGCGGCTGGGAGTTTCTTTGTTGATTTCCGCTGCTCTATCCTTCTTGGTTTTTTTGCTTGCTTTGGGTTTGAAGATGACTCCCCTGGAGACCATATTGGATAACTTTTCCGGTGTTTTACCTTTAGTGGCGGTGTATTGTTTATTGGGAAGCTCTTTAATCGGTCTTGAACATTATTTTACATTTCGGAAATGGTTTAAAGTAATGGGGTTGATTAAATTGCTGAAATCTGTTTCTATATTCGTTTTAACCCTGCTTGCAGGGTTTTTAAATTTGGGGTCTTCTTCATTGATCCTCGCATTTTTGGCAGGCCATTTATTAGTGGTTTTGTTTATTTGGATCAGAGGATTTGTTCCTTTGAACCAGCTTCGAATTCGCCGGCACAATTTTGAAAAGTTCATAATACAGTTTCGTGAATTACTGGCTTTTGAAACAACTTTTTCCGGGTTTTCGCAGAGTATCTCTCATCTTCCCGTAATACTGTTATCCATATTTTATGGAGAAAAAGTAGTAGCATTTTACGGGATAGCTCATAGGGTTTTTGCTACCCCACTGAATATTTGGAGCCAAAGTGTGACACAGGTTTTTTATAAACGGATTTCTGACTATTATAATGCAACTGCAGGATTTTATGAATTTGCAAAATCTGCTTTCAGAAAAGTCTTTTGGGTGGCTCTTGCGTATGGTTTGGTTTCTGGTGTGCTGGCCCCATTAATGTTGCAATGGATCATGGGAGAGGATTGGGCTTCGGCCGGAATTATTGCCCGCATAATCATTCCTTTGCTGGTTATTCAGAATGCAGCCATGCCACTTACTGCGATTTTCACGGTATTAAGAACTCAGCGGCTGATGCTCCCTTATTTTGCTGTAGGTTTCTTTTTTAGAATTTTGTTGGGATTCATTGTTCCTTACTATATGTTTGGGGCTACTTATATTACTGTTTTATTTATGTTTACACTTACAGGAATTATTTATTATATTTTTTTTATTCGAAAACTCCTGCAAGATGTCAATTCTTATGAGGCGGGTTTGTAATTTTCCTGATCAAGGTTTCTTCACCACAACCCCAACCTCATCCCCGGGCCAGTCCTTTACCATATTTCTGATGCCAATGTCTTCGGTGTGCTTGGAGACGAGCCGGTAAAAATCGATCCTGCCGGTCAGTTTACTACTGGTACTGTTCTTCGTAAGATTCATTCCGGGACCATCGCATCTGCCGTTTTTATTGGTTGCCGACCGGTTGCTTATCAGATAGCCTCCTGACAGATCGAAAAGGATTGGAGTTTCTGCTACTGGCCGGTCAAGATGATCAACCACCTGGAAATAGGCAGCACCGCTTTTCACCCTGAGGGTTTGGGTTTCAACTGTATCGGGATTGGCTTCCAGGGACAACCGGCCAAAGATTTTTTTCAGCAGTTCAGGGGGGCTGGTGATGAGATTTACCGAATCGTTATTGACCGCAATGATGGTTCCCTCTCCGGCAAAGGGATGGATGGTTTCCATGGCCTCCACCAGATGTTTGACGGCCATGGAATAATCTCCTTTACTGGCTTTTTCTGAACCGTTGAGATAGTTTTCCCGGGCGATTTGAATGGCCTTTTCCCGGCGTTCCGCTCTTTTTTGAAGGTAAGTGGCTTTCGATAACCTGTAGATGACGTGATAAACATTTTCATCTTCATATTCGTCCATTATCTCGTGGCCTTCAATGAAATTTTCACTTTCGGCTTTTATTCTGTTTTCAATAACTTCACGTACACCGAAATGGTCTTCAACCCGGTACATAGATACATTGCTGTTGATGTGCATACTGATCTGCCCTGCTATGTCTGAGAGGGCTTTTTCCATGGCCCGTCGCCGGTAAAGATCAGAGGATCCTCTCCTGGGTGCGGATCCAACGCCATAATAGTAATCCGGGTTGACCGGCCTTTCTGTCATCCATGAAGGCTTTTCCGCTTCTCCGTGCGAGGCGTTTTTCGTTGATTTACAGCCACTGTTCAGGGAAAGGGCGGAGATCATCAGGCAGAGAAGAAGTGTTTGTCGGGTTTTCATATTTCAGGATTATAGGCAACAATTTTTTTGGCAATGACAGACGACATCTCTTCAATGGTCTCATCCTTCAATTTTTCATGGTTTATGACCTCCTTATTGGCGCTAAACATTGAGCGGAATTCCCTGACAGCTTTATCATTATCGATTATTTGGTCTGCATCACTGTCTTTTGAACCAGATTCCCAGCTACCCGGAACCAGTTTATCAGGATCACCATCGAAACTGGCATAGCGTATCTTATCTTCACGATGGCATTCTGCCTCGTCGGAGACCAATACCCTCCCTGTGGCTATATCGGTCAGGATGAAGTTAACCCTGAGCAGGACTTCGCTCTCCTGTGAATATTCGTGGTAATACACTTTTTTATAATCGGTGTTTTTTTCTTTCTCCCCGTTTTCGTTTTCAGTTACAGTTTCTTCTTTAAGCCATGCTTTTCGCCTTTTCTTTTTCAGGGAAGTTGTGTAAGCCCGGTGATCAGAAACGTTTCCTGTAAGGAGTGCATCAAGATTTGAGGGGAGGAGAGAATGCCCGCTTTCTTTCTTGATGGATTGACCTCGCTGATAAATGGGCGTCTCATCCGGTTGTTTCAGAAATGGGGAGTCGGTTACCTCGTAAAATGGTGATTTAAGGCTGGTAATTTGAGAAATTGTACGGCTGCAAAGGCTTTTTGCTACGTTTCTGCGGGCCAGATTGGATCCTGAGAATGGTTTCACGCCAATGGTTATCAGGGCTTTTTTTCTTGCTTCGTCTCTTTTCTCGCCTGCGGCTTTATAGCCGCTGGTTTCTTCAAGTATCTGATCAAAGGCATGAAATGCACTGCGGTACTTTTGGGATTCCATGTCCGATAATGCCTGGCGGTAAACAGGTTCGAACCGTGCTGTAGTGTGGCGATCCCTGGCATCGCGATAAGTGGGCTCCAGGTCAAGTATTTCGGCAAAAACTTCTTCAGCACTGCTGAAATCTTCGGCTTCAAGAAATTTCAGAGCTTTTCCGTATTGCTGATCCAGATAGGCATCTTTTGCTTCGTTGTAATAGGTGATCTTTTCTTCGGGGAATTCTGGCTCAATCCCGAGACTTCTTAAAGTGGACCGGTACCGGCGGGCGTCACGGAAAGTATAAACAGCCTCTCGATATTGGTCGTTTCGGTAATGCGACATGAACTTCTCAAGGTTATTGTCAAGAACTACCTGACTGGTTCGCTTCAGGCCAATTTTGGCATCAACATTTTTGTTGTTGGCTTTGACCGAACGCAGATAAAGATCAGCCGCTTCATTGATCAGACCTGCTTCTTCCATTTCAAGAGCCTTATTCATGTACCTTTTTGAAGAACATCCGGAGTTCATCGCAATGATGAATAGTGGCAATGCAAATATTAGTAACTTGATGGATAGTGAATTGTAAATTTTTTGCATGTCTCGGATTTTTTAAGAAACAAAACTAACTATTTTTAATGTATGTACGTTAAAATACAAATGAGGTTCTTTCTTTCTTAGTCAGGAGACTGAAAATTGTCATTTTTTTTATGGCAGAATTTAATGAGCTTTGAAGACCAGGCAACTGGGGAAACAGAAAAAAATATTATACACTTAAAATTAACATTGAAGCGCTATGTACAAAATGACCAAAGTTTTCTTTGTAGCTGTTTTGGCCTGCTTTTTTACAGATTTAGCAGCACAGAATAATGATAACAATGGGGAGAAAGAGGGCTATCAGTTCGAGACTCTTTACGACCTGCCCGCGACAAGTGTCAAAGACCAGCACAGATCCGGAACATGCTGGAGTTTTGCCGGTGTCTCTTTTCTGGAATCGGAAATGATCCGGTTGGGTAAGGATCCCATCGATTT
>JAWOCV010000304.1:0-8966 GCA_046483585.1 Marinilabilia sp. | reverse complement strand
ATGCCCGGAATTTTGGCGACGGAGGGTATTATGCATTGGGAACCAACGCTTACACCGAAATACGCCCTGTTGAAGGCCTGGAGTTTAAGACCCAGATCAGTGGGGATTATAAATTTAATCACGACGATGATTTTCAGCCGGATTTCGTTATCGATGGTGCTCATGAAAAGAATGAGATCAATTCGGTTTATCGCGACCACAGTTTCGAGTCTTACTGGAACTGGACCAATACTCTGACTTATTCGCTTGAAGCAGGTGATCATAATGCATCCATCATGGGAGGTGCGACTCTTGAAAAGTGGAATGGAAGGTTTATTAACGGAACAAAAGAAGGCATTCCCAATAACTCGGATGTATTACGTGAAATTGATGCTGCCACAGAAAACCCAGAATTGAATGGAAATGCCTGGTCCAACTCTATTGAATCATATCTTGGACGTTTGACCTACAATTATCTTAACCGGTATTATCTTACCGCTACTTACCGTGTTGACGGGTCTTCAAAATTTCTTGATAATAATAAATGGGCGTCATTTCCATCTGCCTCACTTGCCTGGCGAATATCAGATGAAGACTTTATGTCTGGAGCGGACTTCCTGGATGATCTGAAAATCCGTGCCGGATGGGGGCGTCTGGGGAATCAGAATCTTCCTTCCAATGTGTATTCTTCGGGGATTGGTCAGGATTATTACGTTTTTGGGCCCGGTCAGGGATCGCTGGTCAACACCACTTACCCCAGCAGTATGAAAAATGAGGATATTAAGTGGGAGACAGTGGAAGATGTTAACCTCGGAACGGATTTTACTCTTCTCAGTAATCAGATCAGTGGTAGTCTGGAATATTATCAGAAAGAGACCAGGGATATGATTTTCCAGTTACCTTATCCCAATTACAGTGGTTATCCTAATGATGCACAGATATGGAGTAATGTGGGATCAATGAAATCTGAAGGAATGGAGATGGGCGTGAATTATCGCAATCAAAAGGGCCGGTTTACTTATGATCTGGGTGTTACTTTTACCAGTGTGGATGTTGAAGCTACCGAACTGCCGGAGGTTACCCCGGTGATTTATGGCAATGATGAAAACACCAAAACTGTTGAAGGCGATGAACCGGGTTATTTCTTTGGCTATAAAACCGACGGTATTTTTCAAAATCGCTTTGAGATTAATTCGCATGCCAGTGAGCAGGGAGTTTTGCTGCAGGAAGAGGCACAGCCGGGCGACTTCAGGTTTGTAGATGTGAATGGCGACGGAGAGTTGACCGGGGAAGACCGAACAAAGATCGGTAGCCCCTGGCCTGATTTTACAGGTGGTGTTAATGTTAATCTCGCTTACGGCAACTTCGATATGGCGGCTAATGTATATGTTAGTGTTGGAAATGACCTGGTAAACTGGTTAAGGGATGATCTTTATAATACCCAAAGTTCTGACAATAATGTCATCTCCGGTCTTCTGGATAAAGCCTGGCACGGGGAAGGTACCACCAATGAATTCCCCCGCGTGGCCCATACCGATATGAATCAGAATTTCGACCGGTTCAGTGATTACTTTGTAGAGGACGGTTCTTATGCCCGTTTAAAAAACATTCAGCTGGGATATTCCCTGCCGCAGAATATGCTTGATCGTGTTGGGCTGAAACAATGTCGCTTTTATGTGGCAGGACAAAATATCATGACCCTTACCGGTTTCTCTGGAATTGATCCGGAAATTGCCGGAGATGAAGTGTTGAATTATGGTTTTGCCGGATGGAATTATCCTGTTTTGCCGACCTATCTGGTTGGTGCCAACATTTCTTTTTAAACCGGCATCGGATTGCCAGACAGATTATGTCATACCCTAAAAACATAGCAATATGAAGTTTAAAATATTAAATATGATTTTGGCAGTACTGCTGATAGGTAGCTTTACTGCATGCGAAGATTTTATTGAAATTGAAGAAAGAGGAACCCAGAACCTCGACAACTATTTCGCCAATGACGAAGAGGCAGAAGCTTTTGTTAACGGCATTTACAAAGGTTTTGCCAATTGGGACGAATGGTGGCAGCAAATTCTTCGGGTAACCAATATTATGTCTACCGATGATGCCTGGATGGGGAACCTGCAGCAAGATCCCAGTGATCATTACGCGTTTGCCCATTATTTTGTGGAGCCTTCTAATGCGCCTGGATCATTGAAGAATTTCTATACACACAAATACCTGAATATCGGGTCCTGCAATATTGCGATCGAAGAAATCCCGGAAGCATCCATTTCTGGAAGTTTAAAAGACAGATTGGTCGCGGAGGCTAAATTCTTCCGTGCCTTTGGGTATTGGGAATTGGTTCAGAACTTCGGTGATGTGGTTCTCATAACAGAACCCCGGGGGACATCGGGAATAGATAAAGAGAGGTCATCCAAAGCTGAAGTTTATGAACAAATAGTGAAAGACCTCAGGGAGGCTGCTGCTGTTTTACCCGACTCATATGATAATGAGGATCTTGGCCGTGTAACAAGTTGGGCCAGTAAAGCCCTTCTGGCAAGGACCTATCTTTTTATGGAAGATTACGAGAACGCTTATGCTTATGCCGATACTGTTATTCAGGAAGGGCCACATTCTCTGGAACCCGATTTTGTGGACATCTGGAGTGTATATAACCATAACGGTGTTGAATCCATTTTTGAGATCAAAGCCAACCAGGACCAAAATGAGAATGTTGGTAACAGATTTTCAGTCGTGATGGGTGCCCGGGGTGAAACATGGCCCGATGGAGAGGGTGATAAGGTCATGGACGGATGGGGTTGGTGTGTTCCATCTTCCCACCTGGAACAGGCCTACTTGTCTGAAGGGGATGAAATTAGAAGAAAGAGTACCATCATCAAAGTTGGAGAGCCGGTATATGGGGATGAAGAGGAGAATCCAAACTACCAGTTTGATGAAGACATCAATAAATCGGGCCGCGTTTGGAGGAAATATTACGTACCTATTGATATGAGACGTGAATTGACCCAAAAAGACCGGCATATTCCTTTGCCAAAAATTTTACTCAGATTAGGGGAAATGTACCTTACAAGAGCTGAAGCCGCTTATTTTACAGGTAATGAAAGTCAGGCCAGGGCCGATATAGCCACCATTCGTGAACGGGTGGAACTGGAGCCCAAGGATGATGTATCCGGAACAGATCTGCTTTACGCCATATGGAAAGAGCGCCGCCTTGAAATGGCATCAGAAGGGCTTCGTCTTTATGACCTTAGAAGACAGACTCACCCTGAATCCGGTAAACCTATGATTGTTGAAGCCATGGGAGAGGACGGCTATTTTGTGGAATACAACCTCAATGAGAGTACAGATCCATGGGAAACAGCACATCCCGAGGAGCCTCAGGACAAAGGGGCGCTTTTCCGTGAAGGTCGTCATGAACTATGGCCAATTCCCCAGTCGGAAATTGACCGGAGCAATGGGGTCATCTCTCAGAATCCCGGATATTAAAAGACTTAGGATGGACCGCTCCGAAATGATCTGTTTGAAAAAGGAAGTGATTGACCACAATGAGTCTTTCAGGAGTGGTTTGAGAAATGTAAATTATTGCTGAATATGATTCAATCGATCTTTAGATTATTAGATTTAAGATCTAAGATGAATCATATAATACTGAAAATCTGCATTTTGACAAAAGAGCCAGTGAGGTGTAAACAGCTGAATCAAAGGTTCTTGAAAAAGTTTATCGGACTATTGTGATTGGCAGATGATTAAAATACCCCCTGGTCCGCAATCCCTCATTTCGATTGTAGGATCAGGGGCTTATTGATGATTTCTTAATACATTTGTTCATAATGGTCCGTTGAACTTTTTAAAAAACTTGATTTTTAGCTAGTTATGAAATGTGTGCTATTTTTACTAAAGTGCAGATTATTAATGTTATATGAGTCATCTTAAATCTTATATCTAAAAATCTAACGGTCTATTGTGTTCAGGAAGCTCTCTTTTTTTGTTAAAGAGAGCCCGGTATTTAGCCTGGGTTTTAATGCAAATATTATGATACGATTTATCTTTTTTCTGACCTTTCTGGTCAATTTTACCGTTCTATCCGGGCAGGTTTCTTTTGGCGAGCCCTGCAATATTAACTCCGATTGGAGTTTTAAAAAGGGAGATATTGAGAATGCTGAGGCCAGAGATTTTGATGTTTCCGAATGGCGTTCTGTAGACCTTCCGCACGACTGGAGCATAGAGGGGCCATATAGCCCGCATCATGCGAGTGCCACGGGGTATCTCCCGGGAGGAATTGGCTGGTACCGTAAAAATTTTGAGGTACCTGAAGCGAAGAAGGACCAAAAGGTTTACATCTATTTTGAAGGTATATACAGGAACGGGACATTGTTTGTTAATGGCGATTCCGTAGGAATGCGTCCCAATGGCTATATCTCATATATGTACGATATAACATCTTATCTGGAAGCAGGGAAGGAAAACACCATTGCTGTAAAAGTGGATCACAGTCAGTCAATTGATTCCAGATGGTATACAGGCTCGGGAATATACCGTGACGTGTACCTGGTTTATGCCAACCCGGTTCATATTTCCCGGTGGGGTGTGTTTTACCAGACGCGTATGACGGATAATGAATCCGCCCTTGTTGATGTGGAAACCCGGATTTCTAACAATCTGGATAAAGGACAGGATGTGACTGTAGAACAGGAGATCCTGGATCATAACGACCGTTCGGTGGGCTCCTCATCCCGCGAATTCAGTGTTGCTGAAAGAGATTCTAATGCAGTTGTCCAGACTTTGGAAGTTGATGACCCCTCTTTGTGGTCGGTCGATGATCCTTATTTGTATAAGCTTAAGACAACTGTTTTCAAGGACGGGAACTTGATCGATGAAACAACCACCCGGCTTGGCATAAGAACAATGGATTTTGATGCCAATAAAGGATTTGCCCTGAACGGAGAAAGCATGAATGTCAAAGGTGTTTGTTTGCATCACGATGCCGGAACACTTGGGAGTGCAGTTCCCCGGGAAGTATGGAAGCGCCGGTTGAAAAGACTAAAATCGTTGGGCTGCAATGCCATCCGTACCAGTCACAATCCCCAGGCACCAGACCTTTACGAACTTTGTGATGAGCTTGGTTTGTTGGTTTTGAATGAGGCCTTTGATGAATGGGAGTACCCTAAAAAGAAATGGGTGGAAGGATGGAACGTTGGCGAACCAGCCTTTCAGGGATCTTATGAGTTTTTTGAAGAGTGGGGTGAAAGGGACCTGAGGGATATGATTCTGCGTGATCGCAATCATCCGTCGGTATTTATGTGGAGCATTGGCAACGAGGTTGACTATCCCAATGACCCTTATTCTCATCCCATTCTTGATGAGGAGAGTATTCAACAACAACATACCAGCGGTTATCAACCCGATCAGCCTCACGCTGAACGGTTGGGGGGGATTGCCAAACGACTGGCTGATGTAGTGCGCGAAAATGATCCGTCAAGACCTGTTACTGCCGGCCTGGCAGGACCAGTGATGTCCAACGAAACCGATTATCCCGGTGCCCTGGATGTGGTTGGCTACAACTACACGGAGAGAAGGTATGAAACTGACCACGAGGCATATCCCGAGCGGATTCTCTACGGCAGTGAGAACGGTCACTCGTATGATGCATGGAAAGCCGTAAGGGACAACGATTATATTTTCGGACAATTCTTGTGGACGGGCATAAATTATCTCGGTGAAGCATTTCGCTGGCCTTCCCGGGGCTTTACTTCAGGCCTGCTCGATCTGGGAGGGTTCATTAAGCCACGTGGATATTTCAGAAAAAGTCTTTGGACCAGTGAGCCTATGATCTACGTAGGGGCTTACCCGTTACCGAAAGAAGGTCAGGGGCCCCTGATAGATGCACCTTCCGTGTGGAATTTTGAAACAAGTGATACCGTTCGGGTGGTCAGTTACACCAATTGCTCTTCGGCCCGGTTGTTTCTTAACGGCCAGGAAATCGGGGAAGAGAAGACCCGGGATGAAGAGACGGGCGTTGTTATTTGGGAGGTGGTTTATAAGCCCGGAAATTTAGTGGTAAAAGGTTATAATGGTGACGAGCAGGTCGCCTTGGATCATATAGAAACCACCGCACGACCAAAAGCTGTTGAGGCAAAGCGTTGGAGAGACGGGAATGTTCAGAAAGGGGATGTGTTACAAATAGAGATACAAACTGTGGATGAAGAAGGGCGTCATGTGTATCTTTCAGATGAGGAGATTACCTGCAATATTGAAGGCCCTGCCGAATTAATGGGGCTGGAAAGCAGTGATCCTTCCGATATGGGGAATTACAATGACAATCGTCACCGGGTCTATCGTGGGCAAATGATTGCATATGTCAAGGCTACTGGCTCCGGTGAAGTAAAAGCACTGTTTTCTTCTCAATGGTTGGATGGTGATGATGTTGAATTTACCGTGGAATAACCAGGCTTTAAAAAATTGAATATGATTTGTTTTGATTGGAAAATATTATTGTTCTTCCTGCCTTTGATAGGAGCCGGTTGTGACGATGATGATAATGAACTTGATGAAGATAACGATACGGCTTTAGGAGAAGTGATCTTTGTAAATCCTTCTGAATCCAAACAGGTAATGGAAGGATTTGGGGCATCCGACTGCTGGAGAGTCCAGTTTATCGGCGAAAACTGGCCCGTAGAAAAGCGGAATGCCATGGCCGACCTGTTATTCAGTCAGAAGTTTAAGGAGGACGGAAGCCCTGAAGGAATAGGCCTCTCATTATGGCGGTTTAATATTGGAGGGGGAAGTGCAGAACAGGGGGCGGCCAGCGATATAGAAAATTCCTGGCGCCGTGCCGAATGTTTTCTAAATGAAGATGGCACCTACGACTGGGGCAAGCAGTCCGGTCAACAATGGTTTCTCCAGGCTGCCAAAGAGCGAGGAGTGGAATCCGTTTTAGGGTTTGTTAATAGTCCGCCGGTACATTATACTCAAAATGGTAAAGCCTATTCTCCAGGGGGACGGAATATTAATCTTGAAAGTGGGCGTATGCCTGATTTTGCGAATTTTCTGGCCACGGTGTCCGACCATTTCGAGAATGAAGGTTTGCCGTTCGATTATCTGAGTCCGGTGAATGAACCTCAGTGGGATTGGGACTCCCCCGGTCAGGAAGGATCTCCGGCAACCAATAAGGACATTGCCGATTTGGCAAAAGAATTGTCACCCCTACTTCAGGAGAATGACCTTGAAACTCGAATAGTCGTCCCCGAAGCCGGCGAATTGCAATACCTTTACGATGAACATGGAAAACCTGATCGGGATGATCAGATAGATGCCTTTTTCAACCCCTCGTCACCCAATTATATCGGAGAATTGAGCAACGTTAAGGATGTGGTTCTGGGACACAGCTATTTTACAACTGCCAATACTTCCACACTGGTAGATGTGAGAAAAAAACTGGGCGGAAGAATTAATGCATCGGATGGAAATCCCGGCTTTTGGCAAAGCGAGTTTTGCATCCTCGAAGATACCGAGGATATTGGTGACGGATGGACCCGTGATCTGGGTATGGGCACGGCCTTGTACGTGGCCAGGGTCATCCATTTTGATATCACTTTGGCCAATGCAAGTTCCTGGAGTTGGTGGACGGCTTTGTCGCAAGGTGATTATAAAGACGGTCTGATTTATATCGACAACGGCGATGGGCCTACAATGGACCCCTCCGATCCCGCATCGGAAGAAGTAAAAACAGACGGTGAATACCATGAATCGAAACTTATGTGGGCATTGGGGAATTATTCGAGATTTGTGCGGCCCGGCATGGTACGGGTAAAGGCTGGCTTTTCTGTTCCCCAATCGGAAGAAGTACAGGCCTCCAAAGTGATGCTTTCTGCTTTTAAAGATCCGGCAGATGAAAAGCTTGTGATGGTCTTTATTAATTATTCCCAAAATGATAAACAGATGAACATTAGCGGACTTAATGACAACTTTTCAATAGAAGGGGATGCTTTTGATTCATATACGACATCCGAATCTCAAAACCTTGGAAAGGGAGAGATGCCGGCAGATGATATTTCTATTGGTGCCAGATCTGTGGTCACCCTGGTAGGAAGCCTTGAATGATGTTCATGTCATCACAGGTATACAATACTTGCTTGTGCGACTGTCAAATAGGATAATTTAACTCAGAAAACTATGCAAAAACCATTTTTAGCACTGGTGATAGGCGTTTTGCTTATCTCGTGCAACAATTACAAAGATTACAGCGATGTTCCCTACGAAGAGAAATCGCCGTCCGACTGGGAAAATCAGGCCGTAAATCAGATCAACAGAGAGGCTCCCCGTTCCTGGTACGTCCCATTTGCAGATAATTCTGAAGTGGACGCCGACGATAAATGGTCTTCCTCGCTTTTAAAATCGCTCAACGGGGAGTGGTTGTTCCATCTGGCCCAAAATCCTTCGGAACGACCGGTCCATTTTTTCAAAGATGATTTTGACACTCGTGACTGGAATACCATTCCGGTTCCCTCCAATTATGAGCTGGAAGGTTATACCTACCCGATTTATACCAACGTGCAATATCCACACGAGAAAACCCCTCCGACCATTCAGGATCATTACAATCCGGTTGGATCCTACAAGCGAACGTTTACGGTACCTGAGAACTGGAAAAATAAAGAAGTGTTTTTGCATCTCGGTGCTGCAAGTTCTGCGGCATATGTGTGGGTTAACGAAGAGCAGGTCGGCTATACGCAGGACAGCAAAACGCCGGCTGAATTCGATGTTACCGGGTACCTGAAACCTGGTGAGAACACCCTTGCGGTGGAAGTTTATAAGTGGAGTGACGGAAGTTATATTGAAGATCAGGATATGTGGCGACTCGGGGGTATTACCCGTGATGTATTTCTGATGGCAAGGGAAGAACAGCACATACCCGATTACAAAGTCTCTGCCGGACTTCTGGACGATTATACCACCGGGGACTTCCGGCTGAGGGCACAAATAGC
>JAWOCV010000217.1:0-8350 GCA_046483585.1 Marinilabilia sp. | reverse complement strand
CTGGGTGAGTTTGCCGCCATCGACATGTTCGAATACATCTTCGGCCGGGATATGATAGCGCAACTCCACAGACCGCTCGGCAGCTTCCATTTCAAAAAAACGTGCCAGATCCGTTATCAGGCGGGTCAGGTTGACACGGTCGCGCATAACGCTTACCTGACCGGTCTCCAGCTGCGAAATGTCCAGCACATCGTTGATGATGGACAAGAGTTGCTGACCGCTTTTGATGATGATGTCGATACAATTTGCACGCTCCGTATCGCTGAGATTTTTGTTTTTCAGCAATTCGGAAAATCCCAGAATACCGTTCATAGGGGTGCGGATCTCGTGGCTCATATTGGCCAGGAAGGCCGATTTCAGATGGTCACTTTTTTCGGCTTGCTCTTTGGCTTTTCTGAGTTCCTGCTCCACTTTTCTGGCGTGTGTGACATCCCGTACTATGCAAAGGTAGCGATCATCATCCACAAAGACCATTCTTGATTCATAGGTTTTGGGTTCCCCTTCGATGGTAAGATGGTACTCGTAAGTTTCAACCTTTTTGTGTTTTCGGGTGTCGTCGATCTTTTTGTGGGTCAGAGTGGCAATATCGGGTGGCAACACCTGGTCTACCTGCTGGTCGATAAAATTTTCCGGGGTCACATACAGAGAATGATCATCATGTGCATGATAATCTATGATATACCCTTTGCGATCGAAAACAAAGATCATATCAGGGATAACCGCCAGGAGTCCGGTAATGCGAGCCTGGTTGTGCTGGGCTTCTTCCACAGCTTCTTTCAGGCTGTTGATCAGCATTTTTTCCTGGGTTACACTGGTCAGGGTGCCGATCACTTTATGGGGATGACCGTTCTTGAACAACATGATGCCGTTTCCCCGGAAATATTTGATCGTATCCTTTTTGTTATTCACTCTGAATTCATCTTTCCACTCCTCTTCCACGGGAAATTTTTCTGTCCAGAAACGGACTATTCTGTCACGGTCATCGGGGTGGATGAATTTTGCAAATTCTGAGAAAGTATTTGGGGGATCGTCTTCCGGGGCAATATAGCCTGTTTTTCCACTCCAGGTGATCCGGTCGGAATGGGGCTCCCATTCAAAAATGATGTCATTGGCATGCATGGTCATGTTTCGGAAGCGCTGTTCACTTTCCCGGAGCAGTTCTTCCGCTTTTTTGCGGGCTGAGATATCGCGTCCCAGCACCACGAGTCCTTTTTTCTGACCATTTTCGTCAAAGACGGGGGTTTTAATGACATCCAGAGTCCTTTCATCCCCGTTTGGAAGAGGGAGGATCTCTTCTATGGTGATCGGGTGTTTCCTGCGCCATGCTTCTTCGTCGGTTTTCCGGCATTGTTCGAATATGCCTGATAGCTCGGGAACAAGTTTTTTCAGATGTTCATCACTTTTGAAAAGGAAATCTTTTCCCTTGAGGCGAAACAATTGCTGAATGGATTCATTGGCCTCGATCCACCGACCCTCGGCGTCCTTGAAGCATATGATGTCCGGTGTGGCATTGATCAATACGTGCAGTCTGTTTTTGTTTTCTTCAAGTTCACGTAGTGTTTTGATGCGCTCGGTATTGTCCTGGACAATGCCAATGATTCCGGTGATTTTTCCAGCTTTGTTAAGGATGGGGGCCGTTTTCATTTGAATATCGACCGTCTTTTGGCTGAAGGTAGCATGGTATGTCCCTTCGTAAAATCCTTCCTCACCGGATAAGGGAGCTTTAAGGGCCGGCATTACTGATTGATCGCGTATCTTCTGAAGGTCAAAATTGAGTAGTTGGTCTGCCGATGCCCCCAGGATAGAGGTGAAGCGTTCGTTGAAAGCAGAAAGTTTGAGGGAAGTATTGTAAAAAAATATGCCTGCCGGCGAAAAATCCAGCAAAAGACGGAATTTATCCTTGTTGTTCCCAACAACATCCCATTGTTTATCAAGAAAACAGCTTCTGAACTGATCTTCCAGAACATGACGTGTCTGGTCCATAAGTAACAACTGTTGATTGTTCCAGACAGGAAGTGTTTTTCTCAAAAGACACAAACGATTGGTCATGGAAGCAGATTCCCCGGAAAGATTGCAGAATCTTCCATACAAAAAAGGTTGGATCATCGCGGATTCCCGAAATTCGTACCATCCCTCCTGGTCTTTTCCGGTCATGGCAGTTTTGCCCAGCACATCACAAACCATGGTTTCACCGGCCTGTGTCGGAGCATTGGGAGCTGTCCACAAAAAACTGAATGTATTACGGGGTTCATTCGTAAATAATTGATTTAAGTTATTGGTCGAATGGAACTTGCATTCATCAACATTTACATGTTCTTTTGAGACCTTGATGGTCATGCAAGTTTCAACAGTTAATGCTACAAATGAATCCGTGAATTCAGCAAGCATTCTGAGTGTATCTAATGCATTGGGCGGGAACCCTTTAACATCGTGCATAAGCTGAGACTTTCAGGGTTTGGGTTATTGAATCATGAGCTTGTTCAGAACAAATTGATCTTTGGTACACGTTAAAGCCAAACGTGCTTTAAAAGTAAGGATAATCTGCTTCATTTTAACGTCAGGAAACCTAAATATTTGAGTAAAGGGGGATATTTTTTGGTTAATTTTCTTCGTGTAAGAAACGCAACCCATCGGACGAATTGTCGTCTGTTTATTAAACGGCATAAAAATTGATACCTTTGTTAAGATCATTTTGATTGTATTAACTTTAAAATATCAGATAGTATGAAACGAACAATGTTATGGATCCTACCTCTTGCCGGGCTGTTGGCCTTCTCATCGTGTAATGATGATGAGTCTCCGTTTGAACCTGAAGCCGATGCTTTTATTTTGTCAGAGGTCAACGAAGATGGGGCTCCGGTTTTTGCACCTGTTTTTTACGTCTACGGTAATAAAGACATCGACGTTGTGACCGTACAAACCCCGATGGGGGATGAGATTGAACTGGGCCCCGATGGTAATTTGTCGTCGAGGTTCAAGTGGGAACCATCGGAAGAGGATTTTGAACAAACGCCTCCACAGGGCGGAACTTACAGTTTCGACATTCTTGCCGCCAATGGGGAAGAAGTTGAATTGACTGATGAACTTGGAAGCGGAGCTCTTTCACCGGTAGACATCTACGCGGCTGAGGTTGAAAGTAATATTCTTGAAATGGAATGGAGCGAAGCCCAGGGGGCTTTGGCGTATACTCTGCGCATTCATTCTATAACAGAAGATGGCGAACGGCAAATCTACGGGAGTAATTTTATAGAGACGGATTCATTACGCCTGAATCCTGCTCAGGAAAATTTTGAAACCCAACCAAATGTGGGAGAAGACTATATCCTTGAGATACAGGCTTATATGTTTGAAGATGGAACTCAGAGTGAATTTGAGTACAATATTCAGGCCATTAGTTCCGCAAAGGATACCGTTACCTGGAACTAAAAGGGGCCATTTAACCTGACAATAGATCGTTAGATTATTAGATGTAAGATGCCTGCCTGGCGGGTTATGAAAAATTAGACTTGTTGTACAAACCATAGTTTGTTTTGTATAGCAGGATTGTAATAAGCAAACGGCAGACAGGTAAGAAAATTCGTATAAGGCTGATATACTGTGATTCAACCTGAGAAACGCCGATGTTTTAACAATTGAAATACAAGGTGTTACAAAAGTTTAACGAAGTATTGACCTGAACCATTCATAAAATTTTCCGGGTTAAGTTTGATCATTGATTTGAGGCCATCAAAACAGTATTGTGATTGTTTGTTTCCGTCCCCGGGAGCTAACAGGATATCACAGCAGTTACTGTTTTGATGGCATTTTTTGCTTTTTGGGGGCAATCGTGGTTATTTTTACTATTTTTGTGACCGTTTTTGCAGGAATAGAAACATTAGAGAGATCAAGATATGGAAACTGTTGTCAGCGGTATTCGCCCCACAGGGAATCTCCATCTGGGGAATTATTTCGGAGCAGTCGGGAACTTCCTGAAGATGCAGGAAGAGTACAATTGTTATTTTTTCATTGCCGATTATCATTCCCTTACCACTCATCCCCATCCGGCCGATCTTCACGGAAATGTGCGGCAAATTCTGGCGGAATATCTGGCTGCAGGACTAGATCCTGAAAAGGCGACCATATACGTTCAGAGCGATCTTCCGGAAGTGGCCGAACTCACTTTATTACTGAACATGAATGCTTATTTGGGGGAGCTCGAACGTACTACCTCTTTTAAGGAAAAAGCCCGGATGCAGCCCGAGAACGTTAATGCCGGACTGCTAACTTATCCGGTGTTGATGGCTTCGGATATCATCATTCACCAGGCGTCAAAAGTTCCTGTCGGGAAAGATCAGGAACAAAATCTTGAAATGACCCGTAAATTTGCGAATCGCTTTAACCGTATCTACGAAGTGGATTATTTTACCATTCCCCAGCCTTTCAACTTTGGGGATACCCTTGTGAAAATCCCCGGACTTGATGGCAGCGGCAAAATGGGAAAATCGGAAGGCAATGGCATATTTCTCGCAGAGGAACCTGCCTCTATCCGGAAGAAAGTCATGCGGGCAGTAACAGACAGCGGTCCTTCTGAACCAAATTCTCCGGTCAGTGAGCCCATCCGGAATCTGTTCAAGCTCATGGAAGTCGTTTCGGAACCGGAAGTCCTGGAACAGTTCAAAAACGATTATGCTCAATGTACCATCCGTTACGGGGATCTGAAAAAGAAACTGGCGGAGGATATTATCAACTTCACCACGCCTTTACGTGAGCGGATCAACGCCATTGCCTCTGATGATGCTTATTTGAGGAAAGTGGCTGCAATGGGGCGTGAAAAGGCACATGCCAGTGCATCTAAGACAATTAAAGAAGTGCGTGGGATCATCGGCTTTAAGCCTTTTTAGCCTTGTCTGTAAAGCAATAGATCGTTAGATTTTTAGATATTAGATCTGAAGAAGCATTTTTATTGGTATACAGATTACCAGCAACATATGAATCATCTTAGATCTTAAATCTAATCATCTTACATCTACTCTTGACCAGGCATGATGTTTAACTGGTCATGGGGCTTTTCAAAATCCAGCTTCCTGGAAACGCTTTTTCAGCTGTTCATACCTTCTCTTTTCCAGGGGGATTTCTATTCCTCCTTCAAGATGTATGGATCCACCCTGGCCATCGACATTATTGATCTTTCTGAGGTTGACCACATAAAGCGGATGACATCTGAAAAAAGCATAATTGCTGAACATCTGCTCATACCGGCGAAGGGGGCGGGGCACGAAAATGTCTTTTTCGTTGTCGAAATGCATGATGCATCCGCCGGGCACAGCTTTCCCATAAAGGATGGAGGCAAGCGGGACGGCGTGATCGGTGTTGACATCCGGAAATACCACAGTTTGAGAAGAGGCGGGGAGATCGGTGTTGGACAAAAGGATCTCGATCTTTTTGTTCTCTTCTTCATCGCTGATGGCATTGCCGGCCTTATCTATGGCCATCACCAGGTCTGAAAGATCGAAAGGTTTGGAGATAAAAGTGACCGCTGAAAAATGCATAGCCTGCTGGTAATAGTCCTGGTATTCCGACATGAACACCACTTTAAAATCGAATATTTCTACCTGTCGCAAAAGATCGAAAGCTGTTCCGTCAGGAAGTCTTATGTCCAGCAACAAAAGATCCGGATCATGGGTTCCGATGGCTTCATATGCCTCCGCTACGGTTGAGGCAACCTGAGAAGGGGCAGATTCCGGAAAATGTTGTAAGATGATTTCCTGCACCAATTGTTGCATAAAAGGATCATCTTCAACAATGAGTATTTTCTTCATAGCAAAAAAGTGATTTTATTGTGATATCACAGGTTCTTTTTGGGATTTGGTTAGTTTGTGGGCTGCCTTGTCCTTTTTATTATTGTTGATCTCCACCACCGGCAGAATGATTCTGACCAGCGTTCCCCGGTCAAAAGGGTTGACATGTTTCTTATCCATGATGTAGAGATCGGTTTGGCCACCAGAGTCCCGTTTGAGCATTTCCAGTCTTTCACGAGTGATCTTGATGGCCATGGATTCATGATTTTTTCCTTTTTCGCCGGCATCTTTTGAGGCTTCTATGCCAATACCGTTGTCTTCCACTTCCACGATCATTTGAGACTTTTCATGGCGGAATCTGACCTTTATTTCACCGTCATTATCCACAGCCCGTATGCCATGTTCAATGGCGTTTTCAATGAAAGGTTGTGTCAGCATCGGCGGAACCATTATATTATCAGCATTGAGGCTGCCATCAATGTGCAGGGAATATTCAAAGCTTTCTGAAAATCTCAGTCGCTGTAATTCGAGATAATATTCGAGAATTTGTGTTTCCTCTTTCAGAGAGATGTAATCGTGGGCAGAACTGCGCAAAACCTGCCGCATGAGACGTGCAAAATCGGTGAGAAACCGGGAGGATTTCTCAATATCATGTTCCAGGACATATACCTGAATGGCGCTGAGGGCATTAAAAATGAAATGAGGATTCATTTGGGAACGCAACAGTCGCTGTTGGTGACGAATGCTTTTGTAGCGGTTGCGGAGCTGGGACTGGCGAACCAGCATGATTATGGCGAAAGAAATGGCGATCACCAGGATAAGGGAAGTAATGAGGATGAAACGCTGCCGGTCGAGGAGGGATTTTTGTTCCAGGGTTTGTTCGTTCAGTTCTTCGATGCGCTCCCGCTGGCGTTCGGAGTCAAGGATGGCTTCCTGCGTGGCCAGGTGGTGAATGTTTTTTTCATTGATAATACTGTCGCGATAAATCGCCGCAGTTTTAAAGTAATCCAAAGCTTTCTGGTGGTTTTGGTTTGTTTCATAAAAGTTCGAAAGCAGCCTGGCGGACTCTTCTATCTGAAAGAGGGATCCGATCTCCCGGGCCACTTCAATGCTTCTCTCAAGATGATGCCGGGCCATTTCCATTTCGCCAATATCCAGATAAGTTTCGCCGATATTGGAGTGGCTGATGGCAACCTGCATACGGTCGCCCAGTTCTTCATTCAGACGCAGGGCCTTTTCAAGATATTCCAGTGCTTTATGTGGCCGGTCTTTTTCCAGATAGGCCCCACCGATGCTGTTGAAACTGATGCTCTGCCCCACTTCACTGTTGATCTGGTAATTGTAATCAAGGGATGTAAAAAAGTGGGTGAGGGCAGAATCGACCTGTCCCAGCTTTAGCAACGATTCGCCCAGGTTATTGTGATTGATCGCCAGGCCCAAAAAGTTGTCCATTTGGTCAGACATCCGCAGGGAGCGTTTAAAATACTCAATTGAAGAAGCATACCGGCCGAGGTTATAGTTGACATTGCCGATGCTGTTTATGGCCGAACTGATCAACGAAGAATCATTGGTTTCTTCGGCCATATCCAGTGCTTTCACATGCATTTCCAGAGCTGAGGGATTATCGTCTACCCGCCGGTAGACGACCCCGAGTTGATTGTAAACCTGGGCCAGAAGGTTTTTGTTGCCGGCCTGAGTGGCATAATCGAGGGCTTGTTGATGAAACTTCATGGCCTTTCCGTATTGGGCCTGGTTGCGGTATCGTTGTCCCAGCAAATTGTTGATGCGGGCAAGTTGATCATGATTGTCGTTTTTTTGGGCTAATTCCTGAGCTTCGGAGAGATAGCTGTCGGTGATATCTGCATGAACACCACCTTGTCCGTAATGATCAATCGAGCGTTGGATGAGATGCTCAACAACCAGGGAATCCGTGCCCGGTATGTCGTTTTCGGAATGAAGCTCAGTCTTTTCCTCCTTCTGATTATTGGCATCAGGGCTCATGCAGGAAGAAAAATACAAGATCAGTGTTAATATGAATATTGGAGCCGGCAGGTTTCTCATTATTGATAATGGTTTTTGTCAAATTCGGATGCCTCCTTTCTGAAATGGCTCGGTTTTTTGACATTCCGTGGATTTGTTTTTTCTTTTAATTCAAGGCACAATAGTCCGTTAAACTTTGCAAGTGTATGTTCGAACAAAATTTATTTATTAAGGCCGGATGCCTGCCTGTCGGCAGACAGGGAGCCTGCATTAAGGCACATATGCATCTTCTTGTTGTGTAAAAACTTTTGCAAAGACTTGATTTTTAGTTGTTTAAAAAATGCGCATTATTCCTGCTAAGAGGCAGATTATTAATGTTATACGATTGATCTTAAATCTTACCTGCCTGCCGTTTTTAATATTAGTAACCAGTCAGTTAAACGAATATTTATATAGATAATGCATTGAATTCTTCTTAAGCAGTTAGGCAGGTATCTAAAAATCTAACGATCTATTCATAAACATTTAATTACGAGCGTACGAAAACGAACACTCCCGTTTGGTTGCGAACACTTCAGAAATGTATTTCCATG
>JAWOCV010000118.1:0-2903 GCA_046483585.1 Marinilabilia sp. | reverse complement strand
AAACAAACCACTGATCTGGAATTTATTGAGAAACTACGGGATACTTTGCAGAAGTTTGAAGATGCGTATTTTCATAAGCATTAAAGGTGGTAACGAACCGTAAGGTTTAATTCCAATCATTTAAAAACACCAGTTTCTTCGTCTTGTATTTGGGTGAGGATGCTGGTGTTTTTTTGTTCATCACCAATTACAATAGACCGTTAGATTTTTAGATACCTGCCTAACTGCTTAAGAAGAATTCAATGCATTATCTATATAAATATTCGTTTAACTGACTGGTTACTAATATTAAAAACGGCAGGCAGGTAAAATTTAAGATCAATCGTATGACATTAATAATCTGCCTCTTAGCAGAAAAAATTGCACGTTTTTTAAACAACTAAAAATCAAGTTTTTGCAAAAGTTTAACGGACTATTGATAAGTCAGCAGACCAATTTTGGGTTTCTTTATTGATTTTCTTTATGGCATTCCGCGTGTCGCATAATATCCTTTCTTTCCTCAGCTCCTACTTCAGTCGTTCCTTTATCCACTCAAGCTGTTCTTCGCGGGTAAGATGACTGTTGTCGAGAACCACCGCATCGGGAGCCTGCCTGAGCGGACTCTCGTTCCTCGTACTGTCAATCCGGTCGCGCTCCTTAATATTCTCCAGCACCTCATCAAATGAGGGGTCTTCACCTTTCTGTTTCATTTCATCGTACCGGCGCTGAGCACGTATTTCCGGAGCTGCCGTCATAAATATCTTAAGGTCGGCATGGGGAAAGACAACCGTGCCAATATCCCGCCCGTCAAGCACCACCCCTCCTTTTTCGCCCATTTGCCGCTGAAGATCCACCAGCTTTTTACGAACAAACCCCAGTGAGCTTATCTGACTGACATGATTGCTGACATCCAGACGGCGTATCTCCTTTTCTACATTTCTGCCGTCGAGGTAAGTATCGTTGCTCCCGGTTTCAGGATTTGGGTGGAAGCGGATATCCACATGATCGAGGGCTTGTTTAAGTCCTTCCTCGTCGATCTCTCCTTTCCTGATCAGATGGTTTTGCAAAGCAAATAAAGTCACTGCCCGGTACATAGCACCGGTATCAATATAGGCGATGCCCAGATCGCGGGCCAGATCGCGGGCAACGGTACTTTTTCCACATGAGGAATGCCCGTCGATGGCAATGATGGCCGAATGAATATCTTTTGTCATAAAAAAAGCGGATTGTCGCGCAAAGTTAATGAATGCCCCTGAACGATGATGCCTAAAAATCTGAAATGTTGGTGGTGATAGAAAAATGATTGGCCGAAGAAGCCAAATGATAGCGGGCCGAACTGTAAGCAAAATTGAATTTATACACCCTGAACCCAAAACCCCAGGAATAACCGACCGTTGAAGTGCGGGAATCCACTTTCAGCTCATGCCGTCGCCTTGGATTCAACCCTCCGGCCACGTAAAAATTGTCGGAAGGCACGAACTCCACTCCAAAGACAAAATGCCTCATCAACAACTCGCCAAACCCGGCATCTGCGCTTTCGGGTTGCGATACGTTGATGCCATATTCATTCTCAGGCACACGAAAATCGAGCGAACCGGAAAGAAGGTCCCTTGCTGTCACGGAAAACCGAAACGGGGCGTGTTCCAGCTTCGTGGAAAACCCGAGCTGAAGGTCGGGACTGAGCGTCCCGGGCGGAGCAGCATCATACGATTTGATCTGGCGTCCGGCATTTCGGAGGAGAGCGGCGGCATGAAAACGTCCTTCGGGGTGATTGTAATGAATTCCGCCATCGACAGCCATTCCCCATGAATGATACGACTCTATATTACTGAAAACCGGCTTTACGGTAATCCCGGCCGAAAAGCGAGGTGAAAGGGCTTTGGCAAATCCCAGGAAAACAACCGACTCCGAAGCTGTGAAATCACCCGTGATCGTTCCTGTCTCATCAGCCATGATCATATCGCCATATCCCAGATGATTGACACCGGCAAAGAAAGTGCCAGTGGAGGGGACATTCCAGGCAAAACTGCCATACCCGTAATTGATATCAGCGATATAAGGCGAAAATCCCAGCGATACATTATTGTGAAACGATGAATCGGCCAGAGCAGGATTGAACAATCCCCCGGAAGGGTCCTTGTCGTAAAGGGCCGGCTGATGTCCCCCCAACGCATTCATCCGGGCCGAAGGGGTCAGGTGCAGTATCCCGAACAAGGACTCCCCTCCCCGCTGGGCCGATAAATAAAACGGACAAAGCACGAAAAAAACAAGAATGAAAAGAACAATGCCGGGAGATCGCCTCATAAATAAAATATTATCGCCGCTTTCATGACCAATAACGGTGCTGCGTTGTCAATTATTGTTTCTTCAAAAATACGAATATTTCAGGAATACTTCTCCCTGAGCCGGCCGACAATTTCCAGTACCGCCGGACAAACAAGGGTATTCTTCAAAGTGAGCTTCAACAACTGATGAAAACGCCGGCGGTCGGTATGGGGATACTCGCGACAGGCCCGCGGCCTAATCTCATAGATCATACAATAATTGTCTGGCATCAAAAAAGGACAGGGCGTCTCACGGAAAACGTAATCCCCTTCGTCATCCATTTGAAGGTATTGCCCGATCATTTCCGAAGGCTTCATCTTAAGATGTTTGGCCATGCGTTCCACATCTCGATCTATGACAATAGGGCTGGTGGTTTTGCAGCAGTTGGCGCAGGAGAGGCAGTCGATGTTTTCAAAAATTTCCTCATGAAGCTCATGAACCACGTCATCCAGGTCACCGGGTTTTTTCCGGCGGAGCTTGTCAAGAAAAGCCTTGTTGGCCCGGTAGCGGTTTTGAGCTTCTTGTTTGAATTGTTCTAAGTTCATACTTTGGTTTTCCGTAGCTGCGAAATAAACAATCCACTAATCACAATGGCAATG
>JAWOCV010000105.1:0-14715 GCA_046483585.1 Marinilabilia sp. | reverse complement strand
TCCTGGTCATAATAATTCAGGCTAACCGCATACTGATGTCTTTCGCTTCCTCCTGATGCCTGGAAACTGAAGTTTCTTTGTGGAGAGAACTTATTGACACCTTCCTTCCACCAATTAGTCCCTTCGCCCAGACTTGAAGGATCTTCAAACCGTCTGTCAAGTCCACCGTTTTCACGCGACTGATTCATAATTTCTGCATATTCCGTTGCATCAGCCATTTCATAAGGTTTGTCAAAGTACTGAACGCCATATGGAAGGTCAGCGGAAAACTGCACTTTCTCTTTATCTCCATGTTTGGTCGTTATCAGAACAACACCATTGGAGGCCCGGCTTCCGTATATTGCCGAAGCTGAAGCGTCCTTGAGTACCTCCATGCTCTCTATTTCATTGGTGTTAAGGAAATTAAGATTGTTTCCCATTGGCACACCATCCACCACGTATAATGGATCGGTAGACAGGTTAAGTGAGGTAAAGCCTCGTATCATGACTTTGGGCGAAGCTCCGGGGTGACCACTTCCGGCCGTTATTTGAACACCTGGTGCTTTTCCCTGGAGGGCATTTACAGGATTACCCACACTCATTTTTTTCATCTCTTCTCCATCCACTGATGTTATGGAACTTGTCAGGTCACTTTTCCTTGAACTTCCATAACCGATGGCCACAACCTCATCCAGCTCAACGGTACTTTCTTTCATTTCTATATTCAGCGTGGTCTGATCTTCCACAGGTACCTCCAGGCTTTCAAAACCAACAAAGCTCAATTGAAGAACATCCGATGGTTCAGCTTCAATCTGGAAATTACCGTCCACATCTGTAATGGTACCGGTATTGGTTCCTTTAACTGCAATTGAAACACCTGGCAACAGCTCTCCATCTTCCGAAGTTACCGTTCCCTGAATTTGTTTTTCCTGGCCCCACATTGCGGTTGAAATAAAGAAAACAAACACCAGGAGCCCTATCGTTCTGTTAATGAATTTACTCATAAGAAAATTATTTTTTGTCATTAATTTGAAGAGATGCCCGGTAGTTTTGATTTCACTACCGGGTCAATCCTCTATCTAAAACTATTATTCCACCTGAACTGCCTTTGCCCGGTTCAAATGAGAGTCAAAAGTCACTTTATAGGTGGTCCTTTCAGGCACTTCCATAGATACGTTATCCCCTCCATTGCGAACGGTTTTTTCAGGCTCTTCGGAACGGTCGAACCGCCAGAATGGCTCTGGCCACCATCCCCATGGATGCTCGGGGGAGAAGATAAACTCAACAGTCCCTTCCATGTCAAGGGTCTTGTAAAACCGATAATTGTTATCGGGATCGCGATCAAACTCGATGGCGGCCCAGGTAGTCCAATCCTGATCAGGATATTCGGGAAAACCTGTGCCTACAATTCCCAATTCCCCGACATATTCCGATTCGATATACGAATCATCATCGGGTTCTTCTGTTTTAGCTTCAAAATAGGGATCATCGGGCACATAAGATTCCATCTCGTAAGTCAGATTCTCCAGGTCGAGGGAAATCCTGTAATAGCCCTCTTCTTCCAGAACGATAGGTTCTGCGTTTTCCGGATCATTGATCAATTTGGAAGGATCCTCCGGATCGAGGCCGTAACAATGCGGTCTGAAACTTGAAGTTTGAGGAATAAACCGAACTTCCGTCCCGGCTGATTCGGCATAATATTTTGCTTCAAAATTGTATGGATCGGTTTTCGATATCAACATGGGAACGCCGAATAAGTCGGATGTCAACTCATCTTCTGTATCGACATCTGCAAGGTAAAGTTTGTCAAAATCATAGGAAGCTTTCACCAAACGATTTTCATCCACCTTATTCCCGGCACTGTCAACCAGTAAAAACTCAAAATTATATTCCCCGGTTTCTTCCGGAAGAGTTGCTGTATTTTCGTATTGATAATCCATCTCCCCTGTTCCCATGAAGGAAACACTGTCATAAAAATCGATTGTAGGTTCTTTCACTACAAAATAGCCTAATTGACGGGAATCACTAAGCGAGGCTTTAATGTCCACAGGAATTTCCCCTTCCGGGGCAAGGGTCAAACCATCAACAGGATCGTGAACATCCAGGGATGGATTATCAAAATCACCATCCATATGAACTTTGACGTTCCTGCTTATGGACCGGTCACCCATATTGTGGACAGTGATTTTAATCTCGTGTTCTTCATCGGGAACATCCTCGGGAATCTCAAATTCGTATTGAAGATCATAACTCTCAACCAGAGAGTCGCCCTGAGATATTTCAATATCACGATCCAGATACCAATCATCAATATTCAGGTTAATCATTTTAATTCCTACTTCATCCGTCACCGTTCCTTCGATGCGGATTGTACGGCCTTGTTGGGAATGAATCTCCTCTGCTTTCAGATCAAGTACAGGGTCATGATCCACATTCCAACTCTTTTCATCATCATCTTCACATCCCCAGAGGGCTGCTCCAAGTATGAAAGACAATAGCAACAATCGGTTAATTACACTTTTTTTCATAAACCACTTTTTTGGGGTTAATAAACACTTTTTATTACAGATTCAGTAGTAAATTCAATTTCAATAATTCAATATGACGGTTTTAATACTCCCTGGCGCTACGGTCAGATCATCAATGCTTTTCTCGGAAAAAGCAAGGTCGTGATCATCGGATGTGACATAAGTTTTTGCCTTTGAATGAAAATGATCCCGGTTATCAATATGAAGGAGGTGCTGATCATCTGAATAATTGATCGCCACAAGAACCACTTCGCGGGAGTCTTTATTTTTATAGGCTGATACCATAAGATCATTGGCCTGTTCACTCAGTGATTTCCGGCCGGCAGTTTCCACATCGATCCTTACCATTCCGGGCCTGATAAAACGGGAATAATTTCCCAGTGCCCACATGAGTTTTGATGAATGAAAACGTCCATCATACTTTAGCTTCTCGTTATCGGGGTGTTGCTGAGAGGGAATCCCATCATTCCCATTGTCGAGGTATATCAAACCGTCTTTATAGCGGCACTGGGTTATGGCAGTCCACCATTGCCATGAAGAAGCATTTGCCAGTGTCAGATCATGATGAATGACCCTGGCCACATAAAGGGCCGTTGGCATTCCGAGGTCACGCTCATGGCCACTGCCGATATCATCCGTTTCTTCCAGGATGCAAAACTCACTCTGCCAGAAATCCATTCCGGGATTGACTGATTCTTTCTTTCTGCGCACTTCCCGGCGGGTACGAATTAAAGTGTCAACCGGCCAGGTGGTGAAGTAGCTGTGTCCCGAAAACAAGGGTGCCACCGTTGAAAAGTTTCCAATAAATAAAGGACTTCCGGGAGAAAGGAAGGTCTCAAACTGATCAGAATTCAAGGGATGATCATCCGCACTTTTTGTCAGAAAATCAAACTCGGCAGCTTCCCCCAGGGCCATCTCTGTTGAAATGTTCCGCTGCTCAAACTCATGATCCAGATAATGAGTCAAAAGATACAGATCTTCATTGGTTGCAGGTGTCCCTTCCTGGGTTGGATTGTTCCATTCCCATTGTGGTTCGTTGAAGGGACTCAAATAATCAAAACCCAGTCCACGGTCTTCGAAATACTCACAGACTTTGGCCAGAAATTCGGCATAATTATCAAGTTTTCCTTCCTTAATATTTATGCGCTTCCGGTCGTCCGGTGCATATGCTCTTCCATTTATAGTATAGTGTACGGGTGCGGAATTGGGAAAAGCAAGTGTATTCTCGACCCCATATTCATGCGCCTTTTCCAAAAACCATTGTTGTCCCTTTTGCTTATTCCAGTCATATGTCCCGTCGGCACTCAAAAAACTCTCTCCTCTTCTCCAGGGATTCACTATCCCGCTGGAATCTCCCTGCTCCATACTTCCGGCACCAATATTAAAACGCCACAAAGACAACCCAATTCCAAGAGGATTCCCTTCATTATCCATTTCCTGACTGAACAACCACTCGGCCATTTGCTGCTTTTTGGCCTCCGGCCAGTTCAGGCCAACAAACTGGCAGCGCCAGGCATCTGAAGCCCCAAAAGAATGCATCACCTGGTGTTCTTCATTAATTTTTATGCTCAGATGGCTTTCATTTTTTTCTTGTCCCCACACAGAAAGAACCAATCCAAAGAATAAACCAAAAAACAACGTAGATTTGTGCATGCGTTAAAATGTTAATTTTTAAATATTACTTTTCAAATTACGTTAATAATACAACTACCCAACCTTGTTTTTCATTCACATTTTATTAATTTTCATTCGTTTTTTATTCCAACAAAATATTCGTATTAATTTTTATATTCCTGTATTTCTGTTTTTTATGCCACTACATGACAAATCATTCACTATTTTTTGTATTTTTGAATCATTTGTAAGACCAAATGAGACCTTCCAACCAGATATTAATCCATAATTTGCATGTCTCAGAATTGATTTGAATTCATTAAATAATAGCGTGAGAATCTGATCGAAGGCGTTTTTTAAAGTCAGCTTATGAACAATTATTTCAAGAGAAGAAAAGAAGTCATCATACCGATATCATTAATGCTTCTGCTTGTTTTCATCCCCCTCCAGACAAGTCTGGCCAGGGAGAACTATGATATTGACCTGATCAACAGCACTCAGGGATTGCCTTCGGATGACGTTAAAGATGTTTTTCAGGATTCTAAAGGGTTTTTATGGTTTTGTACCACTGAAGGATTGATCCGATATGACGGTTATGTCCTGAAAATTTTCTCCATCGCCCAACATCACGACAAAGGATTAATCACCAATTCATTCAATAAAATAAAAGAAGATTCCAAAGGAACTTTATGGTGTGCCACAGATAGAGGTGTAGCCCGATTAAACAGGGAAAAAGAAACATTTACCTTTTACAACACCCAGTCTCCCGACCCATATACCCTGGGGCATGATGTTATTAATGCGCTTGCCGTTGATGACGAAGACAACATTTGGATTGGGAGTTCAGGTGCAGGCGTTGATGTCCTGTCACCGGGGGAGGGCATCATTAACAACTACACCCTTTCAGATGAACAAACCGGCATGAACTCCGACTGGATCACTCATATATTCAACGATGATCAAAACAACATCTGGATCTGTTCATGGCAAGGCGCATTAACTTTCGTAAACCGCGAAAAGGATATCATCCGGTCATGGACAAAAGAGGATATTCCCATTGATCTCACCCATTTTTCTCCTTTTACGATGGTCCAGAGCAAAAAAAACGAATACTGGCTCGGACTATGGGAAGAAGGCATTATCAATTTCTCTCTGGAGAAAGATTCCATTGCAATCCGAAAACATTTGATGCTTAAGGATCAGGAAGCTTCCATAGCCGACAATATTATTTTCGATCTCACTTTTGACAGGGACAGTAATTTATGGGCCGGAACCCCAACAGGCCTGACATTGATAAAACAGCCGGGCGGTGAAGATCCCTCATACTCTCAATTCAATACGGGGACCACAGATAATAAATTATCACATGATGAAGCCTATTCCATACTATGTGATGCCGCCGGACTGATATGGGTTGGAACTTCAGGCGGAGGGGTTAACAAAATTGACAACAAAGTAAAATTGTTCAACCCCTACGTCATTGCAGATGATTCATTAACAGCCAAAGGACGGTCGGTCTCCTCATTTTCCATTACGCCGGATGGAAGTCTGCTGACAGGCGTAAAGAGTGTGGGATTCGGACAATATGATCTGGAAGACCAGTCATTCACTCCTTATACACAACTACCCGGATATGAAAATCTCCCGGACGACATCAATACGGCAAATTGCTTTCACTGGGACAAAAAGGGGAACCTCTGGCTGGGCACCCGGTATTCGGGTCTAATAAAATTGAATCCCTCAACGGGTCAATACATCACCATAAATAAAAATACGCCTCAATACGATTTTCCTTCCCGGGAGATTTTTGATATTCAGGAAGACCATCTCGGACAATTATGGGTAGGAACCGAAAACGGCCTTTACAAAATCGTTACTTCAGAACCTGAAGGTTTTCACAATTTCATTGTGCTCAGATACGAGGTGGATGACAACAATCCTAAATCGCTAAGCAGCAACCGAATTTCAAAAATTTTAATAGACAGCAACAACCATTTATGGGTAGCCACATTTGATCACGGCATTAACAGGTCAGTATCTGATTTAAGCAATCATTATCCCCTTGAATTTGAAAAATTCATGGCTTCGGAAAAGGATAAAAACGGTTTGATTACTGACCATATTCTAACTCTCTTTGAAGATAATTCAAAAAACCTGTGGATTGGATCGGGAGGTGGAGGATTATTTAAATGGCAGCCTACACAGGAAAAGTTTGTCTCTTTTGAATCAAACGTGTCAGGCGATGTTATTTATACAATTAACCAGGATTCGGACAATAACATCTGGGTTGGAACCAACAGAGGATTGACGAAAATAAATCCCGAAGAAGACCAGATAAGATCAAATTATTTTCTACAGGAAAACGGCCTTCAAAGCAACATTTTCAACAAGGGAGCATCTTTCAAAGATGCCGGGGGAAACCTCTATTTCGGAGGCAACAGGGGTTTCAATTACTTTGACCCTCTCTCAATAAACGCGGACAGTTTCACGCCTCCGGTTGTCATTACTGATGTGAAAGTTATGAACAAACCAGTTCAACCCTCTTCATCATCAAAAGATCCGCTTGTTTTGAATCATCTTAATAATAATGTTTCCATAACCTTCGCTGCCCTTTCATTTTCCCAACCCGAAAATAACAAATACGCAGTATACCTGGAAGGCCTTGAAGAAGACTGGAGGATTCTGGATGCCGATATGCGAACATTAAACTACGCCAATCTTAAACCCGGCAAATACACCCTTAAAATAATAGGCTCCAACAGCCATGGACACTGGAATCCTGATCCGGAAAAACTTTTTATCAAAGTCAGACCTGCACCCTATAAAACATGGTGGGCCTTTTCAATATATGCACTTATCTTTGGAGTGGTCATATTGCTGTTTTTCCGTATGGAACGAAAAAATCAGCAGGTCAGGCATGCTTTAGAAATAGAACATATTGAAAGACAAAAATCCGATAAACTCAATTTTTTCAAACAAGGACTTTTTGCAAATATTTCCCATGAATTCCTTACTCCTTTAAGTATTCTTTCCTGCCTGATCGATGACTGGCGACACTCGCGAAAAGCACCCGCCAATAAAGACCTGTCTCTTGCCGAAAGAAATATCAACAGACTCAACAGGCTTAACAGACAATTCCTCTATTTCAGCAAATCCGAGGTGGAACAGCTACCATTGAATGTCAGTGCAGGAAATCTTAATAAATTCACTCAAAATATCTGCGACAATTTTTCCCCTCTGGCCAGGAAAAATCAAATTATTTTCAATTATGAAATTGATTGTCCGGAATCAAATGTCTGGTTCGATCAGGAAAAACTTGACATTATCCTTTACAATCTCTTGTCAAACGCCTTTAAATTCACCCCAAAAGAAGGAAGCGTTTCCCTCTCTCTTTCGCTGAACAAATCCGGCCATCAAACCCTTGCCGCTTTTCAGATAAAAGACACGGGCAAAGGGATAAAAAAAGAGGAACAACCAATGGTCTTCAATCATTATCATTCCATAAACAGCAACACACATAAAACCGGTGGTTTTGGCATTGGACTCTCCCTCACAAAATCAATGATTGAAGCCCACAAAGGCTCCATATCGCTTGCCAGTGATCCGGGAAAAGGAACAAATGTTTCATTCTCCATACCCGTTAACAGAAATACATTTGACAAAAACGAAATAGGGGAAAACAAACAATACCAGATCCCGTCAACATTCATGAAGCCAGAAGATGTGGAGGAGGAGATCATCATCCGTCTAAACAATCTTCAGCAATCGCTTGAACATAAACCTACAGCTTTAATTATTGAAGACAATTCCGATTTTCGAAAACTTCTGAAAGGCAATCTCGATTCCATTTTTTCGGTGATCGAAGCACCTAATGGAGTTGTTGGGTATGAAATGGCCATTAACAAAAAACCGAATATCATCATCTCAGATATCGTGATGCCGGCCATGAACGGAATTGAGCTCTGTCGAAAAATAAAAAAAGATGACACGACATCCCACATTCCGGTCATTCTTCTAACCGCCAAAATATCAGACGAAGAAAGAGCAGATGGTTACCGTGCCGGGGCCGATAGTTATATTGCCAAACCTTTTAACTTAAACACCCTTCTGGCCAGGATGGAGGCTTTGCTTGAACAACAAAGGCGAACAATAGCACATTTCAAAAACAAGCCTCAGCCGGGTAAAGACAATTCAGCCCTGATAAATGGCAAGGATGATGACTTTTTGGCCAGAGCCCGGAAAGTCATTGAAAACAATCTTTCCAATCCGGATCTAACCGTAAAAATGCTTGCTGAAAAACTCTCCATGAGCAATTCTATGTTGTACCGTAAAACATCCGAGCTTCTCAATATTAACCCCAACACTTTCATCCGTAAGATGAGAATGATGAAAGCGGCCGAAATGCTGGAAGAAAATCATCTGTCCATTTCAGAAGTTGCTTACTATTGTGGGTATAAGGATGTCAGCTACTTTGGTGTTACTTTTAAAAAAGATCACGGGCTTACACCTTCACAATACCAGAAAAAAAACAATGGAAATACAATTTAACCTAAACCATTCATAAATTATTTCCCCTATGAAACAAAGTTCAACGGAATCAATAACCCGGGTTATTTTCACAGCCCTTTTTCTCTCAAACAACAATATGCCGTGTTGATACTCCCCCGTTAACCCACAATAATTAGTGCCCGTCTATAAATTGGACAAAGCATGTTAGTAATCATTTTTGGCGAGTTTAAAGACGGGCACTAATTATATCCCCAACAACTAAAAATTCCGGAGATTTTCAATATATTTAGAGAAACAATAATCTCTAAAACCCTTAATATATGACCGCCAGGAAGAAAAAAACACGGAAAATATTCATTCTCGACACCAATGTTTTATTACATGACCATAAATGTCTTTATAATTTTAAAGACAATGACATCATTATCCCTATTGTAGTATTGGAAGAGCTGGATAAATTCAAGAAAGGAAACGACCAGATCAATTTCCAGGCCCGTGAATTCGTGAGGGAACTTGACCATCTTTCCGGTGAGCATCTTTTTACCGAGGGCATTCCTCTGGGTAAGGGACTCGGCCGGCTTTTCATTGCCACGGGCAAGCCCATTCCGGGCGAAATGCAGGAATCGTTTTCAGAAAACACACCGGATCACCGCATTCTGGCCATCTCCCTGCATATAAAAAATAAGTTTCCCGACCGCCAGACGGTACTCATCACCAAAGATATCAATCTGCGGATGAAGGCCAAATCTCTGGCTCTCCTGTCGGAAGATTACGAATCTGATAAGGTCCAGAACATTGAGATATTACATCGGGGAGTAGAAATATTTGAAGACTTTGATATCTCCATAATCGAGACACTCTATAAAGAAGACCAGATCTCACGGGACATGTTTCCCATGACCGAAGAGCAATTACCGGCCCACCAATATGTCATTCTGAAAAATGACAGTCAGAGTGTACTGGCCTGGTACGATCCGGTATCACAATCCGTCCGCCGGCTTGAAAAACACTCAGCTTTCGGCATAGAACCACGCAACGCAGAGCAGGCTTTCTCACTGCATGCCCTGATGAATCCGGAGGTAAAGCTGGTATCTCTTACAGGGAAAGCCGGAACGGGAAAAACCCTGCTGGCCCTGGCCGCCGCTCTCCAACAACACAAACAATACAAGCAGATCCTCCTGGCGCGCCCCATCATGCCACTGGCCAACCGTGATCTGGGGTTTTTGCCCGGCGACATAAACGAAAAGATCGGTCCATACATGCAGCCGCTGTTTGACAACCTGGGGGTTATTAAAAACCGTTTTTCACAAAACAGCAAGGAACTGAATACAATTGATGATATGCAAAAAAAAGAAGAGCTGGTCATCACACCGCTGGCCTACATCAGAGGACGAAGTCTGTCAGATGTTTTCTTTATCATTGATGAAGCCCAGAACCTGACGCCCCATGAAGTGAAAACCATCATCACCCGTGCCGGAGAAGGAACAAAAATGATATTTACCGGCGATATTCACCAAATCGACTCTCCTTACCTGGATATGCAGAGCAACGGTTTGGCCTATCTCACCGACAAAATGAAGGGACAGGAGATCTTTGCCCACGTGAACCTGGTCAAAGGAGAAAGGAGCTTTTTGGCGGAACTGGCGTCGGATTTATTATAGCAAAAAGAGATAAAATCATCTACTCCTCTGATGACCCACAATCACCGGAGGAGTAGATGATTTTATGCAACGCCCAATGCTTCATAACAAAATCATTCCCTATCTTTGCAGATTGAACCATTTGTTAAGGGCATGATTGATCAATTACAATTTCAGCAGCGGACGGTGGCATTTTACACATTGGGCTGTAAACTCAATTTCAGCGAAACATCCACCATTGCACGCCATCTCCAGGAAGAAGGGTTCACCCGGATCGATTTCCGGGATGGTGCAGATATTTACGTAATCAACACCTGCTCGGTAACAGAAACAGCGGAGAAAAAATGCCGCTATACCATCAATAAAGCTTTACGGATCAACCCGGGAGCATTTATCATTGTCACGGGTTGTTTTGCCCAGCTCAAACCCGAAAACCTGGTCAACATGAAAGGTGTGGACCTTGTTCTCGGCAGCAACGAAAAACTGGACAAGTCTTTCTACCGGGGATCGCTCGAGAAAAGAAAACAAGCAGAAGTACACGCCGGCAACATTGCCCGCGACAAACGTTTCATGCCCTCCTGGTCATCGGGCGATCGCACCCGGACTTTCCTGAAAGTACAGGATGGATGCGACTATTTTTGTACTTACTGCACCATCCCCCATGCCCGTGGCCGTTCCAGAAATGCAGGTGTGGCAGAAACAGTCGAACAAGCCCGGGAAGCAGGCAAAGCCGGCGCCCGCGAGATCATTCTCACCGGCGTCAACATCGGAGATTTCGGGAAAAGCACCGGTGAATCGTTTTTTGATCTTTTGCAAGCCCTCGAAAAAGTCGAAAACATTGACCGATTCCGCATCTCATCCATCGAACCCAATCTCCTGACTGAGGAGATCATCCGATTTGTGGCCCGCTCGCCAAAATTTATGCCCCACTTTCACATTCCACTCCAATCGGGCAGTGATCTTGTTCTGGATCTAATGAAAAGACGATACGACACCTCTCTTTTCTATGATAGAGTAGAAGCCATTCACCAATGGATACCCGGCGCATTCATAGGCGTGGACGTGATTACAGGTGTGAGAGGCGAAACGGATGAAGCGTTTGAAAAGACCCGTCAATTTCTTTCCGATCTTGATGTAGCCCAACTTCATGTTTTCACATATTCTGAACGGCCCGGCACGCAAGCTTTGAAAATAGACCATCATGTCCCCGTTGAAGAACGGAAACGCCGGAGTAATGTGTTACATGAAATATCTGCCCACAAAGTGCGTAAGTTTTATCAAAAGCACACGGAATCTCATGCCAAAGTCCTCTTCGAAGAACATTCTTCGGACAATGCCATGTATGGATTCACAGAAAACTACATACGGGTGGAACATAACTACATCAAAGAATTGGCCAATGAAATTGTACAGGTAAAACTCAAAAATATTTCACCCCAAACGGGAAACATGACCATAGAGATTCCCAAAGCAAACAGCGGAAGGGATTTTCTTCAGCATATGCCACAAAATTCACAACTTTAAAACCTGTTAAACCATTAAATCCAATTAGCTCAACCAATTTGTCAAATTTCAAAAAAAGAAATATGCCCGACATAAAAACCATTTGCGAAGAAACGGTAAAGATTGCCCGTGACACAGGGCAATTTGTAAAAGAATATCGCCAAAAAAACCGTCCCGATGTGGAATCTAAAGGACGTAACGACTTTGTAACACAAATCGATAAGGCTTCCGAGGAAAGATTGGTCGAGGCTCTCGGAAATTTGCTGCCTGAGGCTGGTTTCATTGCAGAAGAAAACACTTCCAGAAAGGAAGGACAGAGATACAACTGGATCATCGACCCTATAGACGGCACCACCAACTTCATTCACGGACTTTATCCCTATGCCATCAGTATTGCTCTAAAAGAGAACGATGATATTGTGGCCGGGGTTGTTTATGAAATCGGGATGGACGAATGTTTTTACGCATGGAAAGGCGGTCCGGCTCTGCTCAACGGAAAGGAAATTTATGTTTCAGAAACCGCACGGGTGGCCGACAGCCTGATCGCCACCGGTTTCCCCTACACCAATTACAGTCTGATCGGGAATTTCATGGAAACCCTCGATTTTTTCATGAAGCACAGCCACGGACTTCGTCGTCTGGGATCAGCCGCAGCCGATCTGGCCTATGTAGCCTGCGGCCGATTCGATGCTTTTTATGAATACAATCTTAAACCCTGGGATGTAGCTGCCGGAGCATTCATCATCCAACAGGCCGGAGGTAAAGTAAGCGACTTCAAAGGCGGCGATAATTATCTTTTTGGCGGGGAAATAGTAACCGCCAACAGCCAGATGTTTGATGAAATGCAGAACGTCATCAAAAAGATCATGACCAAATAAAATTATGACAGCCGTTGCATTTCCATTTTCCGGCTTTTACCGCCAAATCTGTAAATCCGGGGCAAATGAAATTTTTATACTATGAACAAACTGCTGTATTACATCTGGCATCCCTTGATATGGTTGATTTCCAGGCTTCCACTGCCGGCATTGTATAAATTGTCTGATTTCATATATTACCCCGTTTCATGGGCCGGATATCGCCGAAAGGTGATACTGGATAACCTGAAAAAAGCTTTTCCGGACAAAGGTCCGGAATGGCGTAATGAGATCATGCACAAATTTTACCGTCATTTTTGCGATGTGATTGTCGAAACCATAAAACTGCAGCATTTATCCGACCACGAAATTCGGAAACGGATATCATTTGACAACACAGAAGTGATCGATAATGCGACGGACAGCGGGAAAGACGTCATCGCAGTATTGGGTCATTACGGCAACTGGGAATGGGTCCCCTCCATCAATATGAAAACAAAATCCCAGGGCTACAGCGTTTACCGCCCTCTAAAGGATAAATATTTCGATCAATACATGCTCAAACTCCGCTCACGGTTCGGATCAGGCAATGTAACCATGAAGAATACCATGCGGCTTGTGGCCCGTCTCAGAAAAGAAAATAAACGTTTTGTGCTGGGACTCATTGCCGATCAAAGTCCTTCGAAATACGGGAAAAATTACTGGACAACTTTCCTGACCCAACCCACCCCTATCATTACAGGCCCGGAAAAAATGGCCCGAACCCTGAAAGGTGAAGTAATATTCTTCAAAGTAACTAAGCCCCTCCGCGGACATTATCATATCGAAGTGATTCCCTGGCACGGAGACATCACAAAAGCACCGGAGCATGAAATAACGGAATGGCATGTTCGCCAACTGGAACAAAGCATTTACGAACGCCCGGAGTTATGGCTATGGTCGCATAAACGATGGAAGTACCAGCATATGTATCACCCCAAAGGCGAAGTCTAAATGTCAAACACCACAACAGCCGTTGTTATTCTTAACTGGAACACCTGTGCACTACTGGAACGGTTCCTTCCCGGGGTCATCCGAAATTCGCAACTGCCCGGGATTGACATCGTGGTAGCCGATAACGGTTCCACCGATGGATCGGTATCAATGCTGAAGAAAAATTTCCCGGAAGTCAGGATCATCGAACTGGACAGAAACTATGGTTTTGCAGGCGGGTATAACAGAGCTCTCCGAAAAATCGATGCCACATATACCGTATTGTTGAATTCGGATGTTGCACCGGCTCCCAACTGGCTTCCACCACTAATAGAATGCATGGATAAACAATCCGGCATTGCAGCCTGCGTTCCTAAGATTAAAGCCGTTTCCCGTCCTGAAATGTTTGAATATGCCGGAGCTGCCGGTGGGTTCATGGATAAATGGGGCTATATTTTTTGCCGTGGACGTATCTTCGACAAAATGGAAAAAGATCAGGGACAGTATGACACAGCATGCCCAATCTTTTGGGGAAGTGGAGCTGCATTGCTGGTTCGCACCACTTTGTTCAATAAATCGGGGGGATTAGATGAAGATTTTTTTGCCCACATGGAAGAAATCGACTGGTGCTGGCGGATGAAAAATCAGGGTTACGAAATTTGGTTCAATCCCGAAAGCACTATTTTTCATCTTGGCGGTGGTACACTCAATGCCATATCACCTCATAAAAATTATCTCAATTTCCGGAACAATCTGTTTATGATGCACAGGAACCTGCCTGGCAGGAATTTCGGGCCCATACTTTTGGGAAGGATCCTCCTTGATATCCTTGCTGCCGTAAGATTTCTCTTTTCGGGACATTGGCAACATTTCGGAGGAGTCATCAAAGCACATTGTTCCTATTTCAAAAGCCTTCAGCGACTAAAAGAGGAACGAAAAGCTCTGAGAAAAGATGTCAAAAAAGAATCCCACCCTGAAATATACCCACGCAGTATTGTTTTTGATTTCTTTTTCAAAAACCGGAAGAAATTTTCTGATCTTAAATTCTGAAGAATTAAACCTGAAAAATTCATGAATTTTTCAGGTTTAAAAAAAGCTTAGCTGCTTTCCTCA